>JACZKS010000149.1 GCA_014859895.1 Rhodospirillales bacterium | reverse complement strand
GTGATGGATTCCCCGGGCCGCGAGCCGGAGATCCTGACCGGGCTTGCGGCGGCGGGGTGCAACGTCATCGCGTTTGCGACGGGACGCGGGGCGCCGCAGGGTTTCCCGTTCGTGCCGGTGGTCAAGCTGACCGGCAACGCGCTGACCTGGGAAAAGATGCGCGACCACATGGACCTCTCGGTGGCCGGCGTCATCGAGGGGACCGAAAGCCTGCCGGAAGCCGGCCAGCGCATCCTCAAGACCCTCCTCGACGTCGCCTCGGGCGCTCGCACGCGCGCCGAAATCACCGGCTACACCCGCGCCATGGACATCTACGTCACCGGGCCGGTGATCTAGGAGGAAAGCCGACATGTCGGATACGGTTCTGGTTGCCGCGAAAACGGTCGAGGGGGCGATTGGTGAAGTCCTGAGGCGGCGCGGCGTGCCCGAGGCCGATGCGCGGGCCGCGGCCTGCGGGCTGGTCGGCGCCAATCTGCGCGGCGTCGATACCCATGGGCTCTCCTGCCTGCCCGACTACGCCAAGGCATTGGATGAAAAGCGCCTGAAGGCAACGCCCGCCATGACGGTCGAGCGGCGTCTGCCGTGGGCGGCGACGCTGGATGCCGATAACGGCCTCGGGCCGGTTGCCGCGACGCGGGCGATGGAACTGGCCCTGGAATCGGCCGATCGGCTGGGCGTCGGGGCGGTCGCGGTACGCCGCAGCAACCATTTCGGGGCGGCCGGTGTCTATGCCGCCATGGCGGCCGAGCGGGGCTGCGTCGGCATCGTGACGGCCAATGCGTCCTCGGTCTGCGCGCCCTTCGGCGCCGCCGTGCCGTTGCTGGGAACCAATCCCCTGGCAGTCGCCGTGCCGGCCGGCCGCTATCCGGCCTTCGTCCTCGACATGGCGACCAGCGAAGGATCGCGCAAGAAGGTGCGCAAGGCCCTGGCCGAGGGAAAAACCATCCCGTCGGGCTGGGCGCTGGGTCCCGACGGCCGTCCGACCACCGATCCGCAGGCGGCCCTGGACGGCGTCATGCTGCCTTTCGGGGGCGTGAAGGGGGCCGGCGTGACGCTGCTCATGGACATCCTGTCGGGGGTGCTGACCGGCGCCGAGTTTGGCGGCCGCGTACTCAGCGTCATGACCAACCAGGAACGGGAGTCGGGCAACGGGCACTTCGTGCTGGCGTTCAAGGTCTCGGCCTTCATGCCGGACGAGGAATTCCGGGCCCGCATGGACGAAGAAATCGCGCGCCTCAAGGCCCTGCCGCCGGCCGCGGGGTTCGACGAAGTCATGTATCCCGGCGAACGGGAATGGCGGATCGAGGCCGAGCGGTCGGCCAAGGGAATCCCGCTTCCCCGGTCGCTCGTGAAGGAAGTCGTAGCCCTGGGCGGGGAGGGCTTGCCGGCCGAGGTTTGATCTTACGTCGGATATCTGCTTTTTCCAAAAGACAGGTGAGGAGAAACGTCATGCAGACCAAAGACCTTTTAAAATCCCTAACTTTCGCTCTCGTCGGTTCCGCCTTGTGCGCATCGGTGGCGACGGCCCAGAGCTACCCGTCGAAGGACATCAAGATCATCGTTCCCTTTGCGCCGGGCGGTGCGGTGGACGTCACGTCGCGGATCATCGCCGAGTACGCCAACAAACACCTCGACAAGGTCAAGATCGTTGTCGAGAACCGTGCGGGGGGAGATGGCGTGGTAGGGCAGACTTTTGCCGCCAGGGCGAAGCCGGATGGCTATACCATGCTGGCCATGACCAGTTCGGTCGTCACCAATCCAGTGTTGAAGGAAACCCAGTACAAGATCGAGGATTTCGAGGCGGTCGCCATGTATACCGACGATCCGGAAGTCCTGATCGTGCCCACCGACTCTCCCTTCAAGACTGTGGCCGATTTCATTGCAGAGGCCAAGAAGCGGCCGATCAGCGTGACCATCGCGGGGATCGCCACCTCGCATCACCTTGCCGGTCTCGCGCTCGAGGATTCGGCGGGGATCAAGTTCAACTATCTGCCGACCAAGGGGTTCGGCCCCCAACTTCAGGCGGTCATGGGCAACCACGTGGAATCGGCCCTGTGGTCGTTTGGAGAAGGCAAAAAGCATGTGGATGCCAAATCGGTGCGCCTGCTGGCCGTTGCCAGCGACAAGCGCCTGGAGGGCTTCCCGGACGTTCCCACATGGAAGGAAGCCGGCCTGAACATCCCCCGGTGGACGACATTCCGCGGTTGGGCGGTTCCCAAGGGGTCGCCGAAGGAAGCCGTGGCCTTCCTCGCCAACCTGCTGGAGAAGGTCAACAAGGACGAAGGCTATATCGCCCGCATGACCGAATACGGCTATCCCGTCTCCTACCGCGATGCCGCCGGGTACACGGAGGTCGTGAATGACTATGCCGATCTGGCCGGTCGGGTGATCAAGAAGCACAATCTGAAGGAACAATAGGATCGAAAGTGCGGGGATCGGCGGCCATTGAGCGGCCGTCGGTCCCTCGGTCTTCGGTCGGAGGATGCCATGACGGCGTTGAGAAGAATCGATTTTTGGTCAGCCGTAACGTTTTTTCTACTCGGCGTCGTTGTGATCAGTCTCGCGTCGGCGTTCGACGAGAAGTCCCGGTCCTACCCCCTCTTCCTGGCGATCGCGCTGTGCGTGCTTTCCGCCGGCCTCCTCGTTCAGGGCTTGGTGTCCCGGTCCGCCAAGACCGTCGATCGGGACGAGGTGGAAATCGTGATATCCGGCCCGGGCGTGCAAACCCTGCTGTGGACCGTCTGGGTTGCTCTGCTGAGCGTAGGGGCCGGTTACTTGGGGCCGAGCGTGCTGGTCGTCGGAAGCATCATCGTTGCCTTGCGTGGCGGAAGCCCCGCCAAGAGTTTGCTGCAGTCGCTGGCCATCGTCGCGGTGGTGTTCTTCATGTTTTATGTCATATTCGATATCCCGCTGCCGGTATTGGATATCGTAGACGAAATCCTTGGGTAGAAACGATGCTTAGGCAAGCCTGAGGGGGCGGGAGACGAAATGGAAGCGGTATTATCGGGTTTTGAAATTCTTATGCGCCCGGAAGTTCTGGCGTTTCTTCTTGTTGGCATTGTCGCTGGACTTGTCGTTGGGTCAATTCCCGGTCTCAACGACAATATTGCCTTCGCCATTTTCATCCCGTTTTCCTTCTCCATGGCTCCGACCTTCGCTCTCGCTCTGATGGTCGGCCTCTACTGCTCGACGGCCATCGGCGGGTCCATTCCGGCGATCATGGTGAAGGTGCCGGGAACGGCATCCGCCATCATGACCACCATCGACGGCAATGCCATGGCCCAGAAGGGAATGCCCGGCAAGGCGATTGGCATAGCCATTACGTCGTCGGTGGTCGGCGGCTTCGCCAGCTCCCTCGTCCTCGTTTTCCTGGCGCCGCCGCTGGCGAAGTTCGCCTTGCGCTTCGGGTATGTCGAAAACTTCGCTCTCGGCCTTTTGGGACTGGCAAGCGTCGTCGGTTTGCTTGGCGGTAACATTTTCAAGGGATTGATCGCGGCGGCGGTCGGACTTTTGGTGGCGACCGTCGGGTTGAGCCTGGAAACGGGTTTCCCCCGTTTTACCTTCGGCGTGGCGAACCTCTATGAAGGGGTTCCGTTCCTGCCCCTCCTGGTCGGATTGTTCGGCGTCACGGCGGTGCTCGAACTGAGCGAGGAATGGGTCCGGGAACGACGGGCCGGGCGCAGGGCCGAGGCGCTTCCGCGCATCACCGACCGCCTCATCCTCGATTACGCGATGGTCAAGCGGCTGATTCCGACCTGGATCTCCTGCTCGGCGATTGGCAACATCATCGGCGTCATTCCCGGTGCGGGGATGTTGATGGCCATCTTCCTGGGCTACGAGCGAACCTCGCGCGTCTACAAGAGAAAGTACGAGGGGCGTCCGGGTGAACCCAAGTGGGGGGAAGGGGCCCCCGAGGGGATTGCCGCACCGGAGGCGGCCAACAACGCCGTCGTCGCCAGTTCGATGGTGCCGCTGCTGTCGCTGGGGATTCCCGGCAATTCGGTTTCAGCCTTGTTCATCGCGGCTCTCATGATTCACGGCATGATGCCGGGACCGCTGCTTTTCATCGAGCATTCCGATATCGCGTGGATGATCATTCTCGCGTTCGTCCTGGCCAACCTGGTCATGGGACCGATCGCTCTTGGCTTGGTCAAGACGCTGACCGGCATGGTCTACCGGCTGTCAAAGGAACTGCTCATTCCGACGATCGGCCTGTTGTGCCTGAGCGGGGCCTATTCCGACGAGAATGCGATCTTCAGCATCTGGGTTGCTCTGATTGCCGGCGTGGTGGGATATGCGTTCCGCAAGATGTCGATTCCGCATGCTCCCATCATCCTGGCCCTCGTGCTCGGCCGTCAGATCGAGGACAATTTCTCGAATTCGCTGATCATGTCGCAGGGTGACTGGTTGGTGTTCGTCGATCCGGTCAATCATCCGATCAGTTTGGCTCTCGTTGCCGGTGCGGCGTTCTTCATGCTGGGGCCGGTGTTCAGCTGGATTCGGCAATGGGTCCGCAAGCGGATGGCGAGGGGTGCCGCTGAAGTTCCGGCCGGGTCGTAAGCGTCGGGAAGAATTCTTGAACGGAAAAAGGCGTGCGGTTCGTCAGCGTGTTCGCTGACGACCCCATAGGGAGGACGTGTCCACATGTCTCGTGGTGCCGATGAACAGAAAGCGGAACTGATTGACGGATTGGTTGCCGAGGCGACGGAACGACTTGGCTCGGCGGCGGGTTTGGCGGTGGCGGGTTTCATCCGCCGTTATTACGACCGGGTTCCGTCG
>JACZKS010000148.1 GCA_014859895.1 Rhodospirillales bacterium | reverse complement strand
CGACGGAACCCGGTCGTAATAACGGCGGATGAAACCCGCCACCGCCAAACCCGCCGCCGAGCCAAGTCGTTCCGTCGCCTCGGCAACCAATCCGTCAATCAGTTCCGCTTTCTGTTCATCGGCACCACGAGACATGTGGACGCGTCCTCTATGTATCAGGGGGAAAAAGGCCGCCGATGCGCAGGCCCGGCGCCCGATCGACGGGCGCCGACGAGACGGCGCAAGGCGGGCCGGAGGGTCCCCCGGTTGGCCCTTCCGACGGGAAATTGGGAGTCAACAAACGGCAGGCCGGGGAGTACGATGGACCCGCGCATGAAGGAGTACCGGTCATGGAAACGAAAGCTTCCGCCGGCGGTATCGGGTTCCTGGAGCCCGACGACAATTGGCTGGTTTCCCGCCTGCCGGAGCGAGTGGCCGGCAGCCTGACGGCCGAACAGCGCCGCGCCCTTCATGATGCCGCCACCGCCCCGGCGCCCGGCCGGCCACCGGTCAATCTGCGCTTCAGCGTCGGCCCGGCCCGATGGCGGATGTACGTGGCGGTGATGGCCGGCATCGAGCGCCGCAACGCCGAACGCCTGGCGACCGAGCGCACCCGCCATCCGCTGCACACCCTGGGCAACATCTTCTTCGCGTTGGGTTTGGCCGTGCTGTTCCTGCTGGCGGCGCTGCTGGCCATTGCGCTGCAAAGCGCCATCCTGGAATTCTGACACGGACCGGCGGGCGCCGTGCGCCCCGCCATCCGGAGGTTGCCGTCAATCCAATAGGGGTGAGTGCGCTCGGCCATGCCCATGAACGTCTTCGTCCCGTGCACCGAAGGGTAAGGGGCGAGGCTCCCGAGCCTATTCCGAAGCCCGCCGGGACGCAATGGCGTTCCGCCCGCCGGCCGCGCCGCTGAAACGGCTATTCCTTCTTGTCGCGCACCAAGGGATGCCAGGCCAGGGGGGCCTCGTCCTTCCGGCGCTCCCGGCGCAGCACTTCCCAGCGCAGGTCGCCGTCCTTCTTCTTCGGCGGTTCGATGGCTTCCCAGCGAATTTCCTGCTTCTTCGGCGTGAAGGCCAGCGACGACCATTGAGGGGGCCTTTCCCGCTCCCCGGGCACCGCCATCCAGCCCCCGCCGTCGACCCGGCCGGCTTGGCTGAAGCGCACCCAGGCCGGTTCCTCAGCTGCCGCCGGGACCGGCGGCAGTGCGTCGGCGGCGGCGAGCGCGGCGTCGATGCGGGCCGGATCGATGTCGCCGTCCTTGCCGATAAGGTCGCCGACGCCGACGGCGGTCAGCATGGCCTTGAAGCGGCCGGATTTGATGAAATGCTCGCCCAGCAGCTTGGTGCCGATGTCCTCGATGATGGCGGCCGCCCGGATCAGCGAGCGACGGTCGTCGAGCCCGCCGAATCGGAAAACGTAGCGGTCGTCGCCGACCCTGGCAAAGCCGTCGCCGGGGCCCGTCCGCGCGCCAAAGACGGTGTCGCAGATGACAAAGAGCGAGTCGGCCAGGCGCCCGTCGCGCCCGCCGATGGCGTCGTAGAACTCGGCGAGACTGAGGATGTAAACCTTGCCGAACAGGCCCTCGTCTTCGCTGAGCACCTTGGCTTGTTCGACGGCCCGGACCGGTGTGTGGGTGGAGGTGGCGGCATCCAGCCGGACGCGATTTCCGCCCCGCCGGCCGGCGCCGAACAGGGAATTGAGGATCCCCGACAGTCGCCCTTTGGCCATGCTTCACCCCACCCGGCAACCCCAATGCATCTTGCCTTCGGCCGGCGATCCCGGCAAGTGCGATTGGGGGACGGCAAAGGCGCCGCCAAGCGCAGGCACGGCCTCGCCGGCGGGCGAACGGTCATCGAAAAGGGGATGGGAAGGACTGGAGCGGGCGAGGAGATTCGAACTCCCGACTTCAACCTTGGCAAGGTTGCACTCTACCGCTGAGTTACGCCCGCGCTCCGGTCGTCATGGGCGCGCGATCATACGCAAAAAGGACCCGTTTGCAAGCCCCAACTTTGCTTTCGCGGGCAAATCGGGTAACCCTCGCGACGGCCCATCGATTCGCCCTTGAGTGCAGGAGGTCCCGCCATGCCCGCCCGTCCCGACGACCTGTTCGCCCGCCTCGCCAAACTGGGCATCGCGACCGATACCCATCACCACCCGCCGGTGTTCACGGTGGAGGAAGCAAAGCGGCTGCGCGGCGACATCGCCGGCACCCACTGCAAGAACCTGCTGCTCGTCGACCACAAGGGCCAGCTGTGGCTGGTGGTGGCCCGCGAGGACACGGCCCTCGACATGAAGGCGTTGCGCGGCCGGCTCGGTTCGGGGCGGCTGTCCTTCGCCAAGCCCGAGCGCCTGCACGACGTGCTGGGCATCGGGCCCGGCGAGGTGACGCCGTTTGCGCTGATCAACGACGGCGAGCGGGTGGTGCGCGTTGTCCTCGAACGGGGGATGATGGAAGGCGGGCCGCTCAACTTCCATCCGCTGACCAACGCCGCCACCACTTCCATCGCCGCCGACGGTCTTCTGGCCTTCGTCCGCGCCGGCGGCCACGAACCCTTGATCGTCGACCTGTGAGGGTGCGCCGACGGGGCTTGCGGGACCTCGCCGAAACGGCCATTTAATAGCCGGTTCCAAAAAAAAGCGGGGTAGAAACGACATGGCCTTCATCCTTGACCCCAGCGCGCCGCCGCCGGCTGTGGGCGCGGCAGGCGGCAACGGCGATCTCGTCAAGGACAGCAGCACCGCCACCTTCATGGCCGACGTCATCGAGGCGTCGATGGAGGTGCCTGTCATCGTCGACTTCTGGGCCCCGTGGTGCGGTCCCTGCAAGACCCTGGGCCCCGCCCTGGAAAAGGCGGTGCGTCTGGCCGGCGGGTTGGTGCGCCTGGTCAAGATCAACGTCGACGAGAACCAGGACCTGGCGGCGCAGATGAACGTCCGCTCGGTCCCCTCGGTGTTCGGCTTCCGCCAGGGCCGCCCCGTCGACGGTTTCGCCGGTGCCGTGCCGGAAAGCCAGATCAAGAGTTTCATCGAGCGCCTGACCGGCGGCGCCAAGCCGCCCCTCGAAGAAGCGCTGGATATGGCCCGCGAGGCCCTGGATGCCGGCGACGCGGCAAGCGCCAGCCAGGTGTTCGCCGAGATCCTGGCCCACGACCCGGCCCACCCCGGCGCCGTTGCCGGGATGATCCGCTGCCTGGTCGCCACCGGCGACCTCAAGGAGGCCCGCCAGGCCGTCAGCCGCCTGCCCGACGCCCTTGCCGCCAACGGCGAGGTGGCGGCGGCGATTTCGGCGCTCGATCTGGCCGAGCAGGCCAGCGGCGCCGGGGATGTCGGCGCCTTCAAGGGGCGCCTGGACGCCAACCCCGACGACCATCAGGCCCGCCTCGACCTGGCGATGGCGCTCTATGCCGAGGGCCGGGCGGAGGCGGCCATCGAGGAGCTGCTCGAGCTGATCCGGCGCGATCGCGCCTGGAACGAGGAGGCCGGGCGCAAGCAGTTGGTCAAGCTCTTCGACGCGCTGGGGCCGGCCCATCCGCTGACGGCGGCCGGCCGGCGGCGGCTGTCGTCGATCCTCTTCTCATGACCGCCGGCGTCCCCGACAGCAGCGGCGCGGCGCTGCCCGCCATCCTTCCCATCTTTCCGCTGGGCGGCGCGCTGTTGCTGCCGCGCGCCAAGCTGCCGCTCAACATCTTCGAGCCGCGCTATCTCACCATGGTCGAGGACGCCCTGGCCGGCACGCGCACCATCGGCATGGTCCAGCCGCGGGACGCCGTCGAGCATCCGGTCCCCGACGACGCCGTCATTTACGACATCGGCTGCGCCGGGCGCATCACCAGCTTTTCCGAGACCGACGACGGGCGCTACCTGGTCACGCTTTCCGGGATCAGCCGGTTCGTCGTCGTGGGCGAGATCGAGATGGTGCGCGGTTACCGCCGGGCCGCCGTCGACTATGGGCGCTTCGCCGACGACCTTGTTGAGGAGACCGGCCATATGGCCGGGCGCGAGCGCCTGCTGGCCACGGTGCGCGCCTTCTTTGCGAAAAACGGCATGGACGCGGACTGGCCGGCCCTGGAAGCGATCGCCGACGACACCCTGGTCAGCGCGCTGGCCATGGTCTGCCCGCTGGAGCCAACCGAGAAACAGGCCCTGCTGGAATGCCCGGGCCTGGCGGAGCGCGGCGAGTTCCTGTTGAATCTGCTTGAAATCGTGACGCGCGCGGGCGATGAGGAGACATCCAAGCTCCGGCACTGAAATCGGCCGGCCGTTGGAGGGAAAAAGGTTTCCATGAGCCAGAGAACCGTCGATCCCAAACTGCTTGAAATCCTGGTCTGTCCGCTGACCAAGGGGCCGCTGCGTTATGACGCCGAGGCCCAGGAACTGATCAGCGACCAGGCCCAGCTGGCCTATCCGATCCGTGACGGCATCCCGATCATGCTCGTCGACGAGGCCCGGCCGCTCGACGGCAATCCGACCGGCATCAGGACGAAGGCCCCATGAACGGCTTCGGCATGCGCCACAAACCCGCCGAGATCCGCCTCAAGAAAGAGGAGCGGGCCCTTGAGGTCGACTTCGAGGACGGCAAGCGCTTCCGCTATACGGCCGAGTATCTTCGGGTCGAAAGCCCGTCGGCCGAGGTCCAGGGCCACGGCCAGGACAAGCGCATCGTCCCCGGCCGCAGCCAGGTGGCGATCACCGGCGTGGAACCGGTCGGCAACTACGCCATCCGCATCGCCTTCGACGACCTGCACGATACCGGCCTCTATTCGTGGGACACCCTCTACGACCTGGGGGCGCGCCACGACGAGATCTGGCAGACCTACCTCGACGCCCTGGCCGCCCACGGCCTCAGCCGCGATCCCTAGGCGGCCGCGCTTTCCCGCCGCCAAGGCGGGCTCCCAAGTTTCGGAAATCCTCCAAAAGCCGTCATGGCCGTGCTTGTCACGGCCATCCACGTCTTTCTTTCGGCGCTCGTGAAGTCGTGGATGCCCGCAACAAGTGCGGGCATGACGACAGAAAAAGGGATGGACGCGTCATCATTCAACGCGAATGGCCAAACCGGACAGCCCCGCGATGACGACTGAAGAAGGGCGTCCCCCCGTCAATCGAAGTCGGTGGCCGCGCTGGGGCCGCGCCAGCGCTCGATTTCCTCGAGCAGGGCGGTGAGCTTCTCGGTGGCCCGGGCCATGGCCGGCCCGCCCAGCACGAGGTGGAACGGCGGCTCGGGCGCGTCGATGGCGTCGATGATCACGCGGGCGGCCTTGTCGGGGTCGCCCTGCTGGGCGCCGTGCTTGCCGCGCAGTTCGGCCCGCCGTTCACCGGCCGTCCCGGCGTAGTCTTCCATGACGACGGCGGAATCGACGAGCGAGCGGCCGGAGAAATCGGTGCGGAAGGGACCCGGCTCGACCACCATCACGCCGATGCCGAGCGGTTTCAGCTCCTGGTACAGGGCCTCGCTGATGCCTTCCACCGCGAATTTGGTCGCCGCGTAGATGCCGATGCCCGAGCGGGCCAGCAGGCCGC
Source organism: Rhodospirillales bacterium (assembly GCA_014859895.1). Lineage (GTDB taxonomy): Bacteria > Pseudomonadota > Alphaproteobacteria > Rhodospirillales > Shumkoniaceae > Shumkonia. The sequence continues at coordinate 1,154 of JACZKS010000148.1, read as the reverse complement.
CAACCGAGCCGATGTTGACGACGGTGCCCCGGCCGGCCCGGCGCATCGCCGGCAGGGCGGCGCGCAGCACGTTGAGAAGGCCGAAGACGTTGGTGTCGAAGACCGCCCGGGCCTCGGCGTCGCCGACTTCCTCGACGGCACCGACCTGGCCGTAGCCGGCGTTGTTGATGAGCACGTCGATGCGCCCCCAGGCCGTGAGCGTCGCCTCCACCGCCCGGCGGCACTGCCCGGCGTCGGTGACGTCGAGGGCGAGGCCGAGCACGCGATCGCTTGCCTTCAACGCCGGGTCGAGGCGCCCCGGGTCGCGCGCCGTCGCCGCCACCCGCCCGCCGCGGGCCAGCGCTTCGAGGGCCAGTGACCGCCCGAAGCCGGTCGTGGCCCCGGTGATGAACCAGATCCGATTCTTGTTATCCGCCATCATTCCTCCTTCTGTCGTTCCTACAGCGCCTCGCCGCGCAGCAGGCGGGGCAACTCGCCCAGCGTTCCCATGTGGTGGCGCATGATGAGCCGCTTGAGGGGCGGGATGCGCCCGACCACCGCCAGCCCCAGGTCGCGGGCCACTTTCAGCGGCCGGATGTCGTTGGCGAAGACGCGGGTCAGGCCGTCGGTGGCCACCAGCATCATGAAATTGTCGAAGCGCCGCCAACGGTCGTAGCGGGCCAGCGCCGCGCCGTCGCCCATGTCGAGGCCGAGTCGGCGGGCGTCGATCAGCACCTCGGCCAGCGTCGCGGCGTCGCGCAGCCCCATGTTGAGGCCCTGGCCGGCGATCGGGTGCATGGCGTGCAGCGCGTCGCCGACGAGGGCCAGGCGGCGGTCGTACGCGCGGTCAGCAAACTGCAGACCGAGGGGGTAGGACCAGCGCGGCCCCACCACTTCGAGATGGCCCAGGAAATCGCCGATGCGCCGCGCCGCCTCGGCGGTGAAGTCGGCCTCGGGAAGGCCCATCAGGTGGGGCGCCAGGTCGCTGCGTTCGGTCCACACCAGCGAGCAGCGGTTGCCGGTCAAAGGCAGGATTGCGAACGGCCCGGAGGGCAGGAAATGCTCGTGCGCCACGTTGCCGTGCCCCCGTTCGTGGGCCACCGTGCAGACGATGCCGTGCTGACCGTATGCCCAGCCGGTGGTTCGGATGCCGGCCTCGGCGCGCAGGCGCGAGC
>JACZKS010000147.1 GCA_014859895.1 Rhodospirillales bacterium | reverse complement strand
GTCTCGGGCCGCCTCAAAAAAATACGTCAGTGTTGTTGACGTATATTGCAAAAAATGCTACCAAACGCAATAACCTTTTCGATAATGACTCCGGGATGAAAGATAATTCTATGGCTGCGGCAACAACCCCGTTCGACGATCGCGACGGCTTCATCTGGTACGATGGCCAACTGATCCCATGGCGCGACGCCAAGATCCACGTCCTGACCCACGCGCTGCACTATGCCTCCGCCGTCTTCGAAGGCGAGCGAGCTTATGGCGGCAAGATCTTCGAACTGACGGCGCACTCGGAGCGACTGGTGGCCGGCGCCCAGATCATGGGGTTCAAGATACCCTACGGAGTGGCCGAGATCGACGAGGCCTGCCGGGCCACGCTCAAGGCCAACAACATTGTCGACGGCTACCTGCGGCCAGTCGCCTGGCGGGGCAGCGAGATGATGGGCGTGGCCGCCCAGAAGAACCGCATTCACTTGGCCGTCGCCGCTTGGCCGTGGCCCTCCTACTTCTCGCCCGAGGCGCGCAACAAGGGCCTGCGCATCACCATGGCCGAGTGGCGCCGCCCCGACCCCAAGACGGCGCCGGTCAAGACCAAGGCGGCCGGGCTTTACATGATCTGCACGCTCTCCAAGCATGCCGCCGAGGGCAAGGGCTTCGACGACGCCGTCATGCTCGATTGGCGCGGTCGGCTGGCCGAGGCGACGGGCGCCAACCTGTTTATGGTGATGGGCGACGGCAAGCTGCACACCCCGACCCCCGACTGCTTCCTCAACGGCATCACGCGCCAGACCGTCATCGGCCTGGCCAGGAAGCGCGGCATCGAGGTGATCGAGCGGGCCATCATGCCCGAGGAACTCGCCAAGGCAACCGAGGTGTTCTTCACCGGCACCGCCGCCGAGGTGACACCGGTCGGCAGCATCGATGCCCACACCTACACTGTCGGCGACATCACCAAGGCGCTGCGCGAGGACTACGAGCGACTGGTCGGCAAGGCGCCGGTCGCCGTCGCCTGACGCAGGCTCCGTTCGTCGGAAATGGAAAGGCCGGGCCCAGTGCCCGGCCTTTCGCGTTGAAGCGGAAAGCGGCTATAGGCTCCAGCCGGGACGCTGCATGGCGTGTGCCTCGAGCTGACGGGTGACGTGTTCGAAGGCCTCGTCAACCGAGTCTGTCTTGAGGAAGAGGTCGAGGTCGGTCGCGTCGATCATGCGGTGGCGGACCAGGACATCGAAATTGAGCACCTGGTCCCAGAACGAGGCGCCGAACAGCACGATCGGAATGCGCTTTTTCAGCTTGTGGGTCTGGGCCAGGGTCAAAAGCTCGAAGAACTCGTCGAGCGTTCCCATGCCGCCGGGGAAGCAAATGATCGCCTTGGCCAGATAGACGAACCAGAACTTGCGCATGAAGAAGTAGTGGAACTCGAACAGAAGCTGGCGGGTGACGTAGGGGTTCTCGTGCTGCTCAAAGGGGAGCGAGATGTTGAGCCCCATGTTGAGCCCCTTGGCTTCCGAGGCGCCGCGGTTGGCCGCTTCCATAATGCCCGGCCCACCACCCGTGCAGACCAGGAAGCGTCTCCGGCTGTCGTCCAGGCCTTTCGACCAGGTGGTCAGGCGGTTGGCCAGTTCGCGCGCATCCTCGTAATAACGCGACATGGCGAGCCACTCCTCGGCCTCCGTTGTGTCGCCCCCGGCCTCGCGAACCTCGGCCAAGTGATTCTCGGCGTCTTCGCGGGACGGAATGCGGGCCGAGCCGTACATCACGATGGTGTCGCTGATGCGCAGGTTCTCGAAGCGGGATTCCGGCTCCAGGTACTCGGCCATGATGCGCACCAGCCGGGCCTTGCTGCTGAGCAGGAAATCCTCGTCGAGGTAGGCCTTGACCAGACGGTTCTTGGGTTTCTTGGGCATTTTCCGGTCCAATCGTTGGGTTTCGGCTTGGCGGGAATGGTCGTCAGGCATGGGCGATCTGCGGCGGCGTGGCCAACCTCTCGGCGAGGTCGCAGAGGTCGGTGGCGATCTCGGTACCTGCCGGGAAGGGGCTTGGTCGGCCGGGAGGAACGCGTCCGATGAAACGCAGGCCGGTTTCGCGGGCCGTCTGGTGGTCGAAGAGGGCGTCGCCGATGAAGACGGCGCGTTCCGCCGACAACCCGTGGCGGGCCAACAACTCGCGGACGATCGGCGGCTTGCGCAATGGAGAGCCGCGAAGTTCGGTGAAGAAATGGGCCATGCCGCGGCGCTCGGCGATGCGCCGGATCTCAACTTCAGGGGTCCCGGTCACCACGAACATCGGCAGGCGTCCGGCGTGGGCTTCCAGGAACTCGCGGGCGCCGACAACCCACGGCGAGGCCACCACGGCATCCTCGACGAGGGAAGAATAGCGATCGGTAAGGATGCCGAGGTCGGTCTCGTTTAAGTGGATGCCCAGGAAGGCCTCGTGGGCGTGGCGGATCTTCTCGACCCGCGAGATCCCCTCGCGGCTGTCGATATAGTCCATCACTCGGGCAAGGGTCGTCGGGCCGTAGCTGGCGTACAATTGCTCGAAAGCTTCCAGCTTGATGGCATTGGATTCGACGAGGACGCCGTCGAAGTCGAAAAAAATGGCTTCGGGGAAAATGGCCTCACTCCTTCCTGTCGTCTTCGCGCCAGCGCGCTGCCGCGTCGTCGTCCTCGGCCCGGGCTTCCACCCAGCGGGCGCCGGCCGGTCCTTCCTCGCGCTTCCAGAAGGGGGCACGGGTTTTCAGCCAGTCGATGAGGAACTGGCAGGCATCGAACGCCGCTTGGCGGTGGGCCGACGCGGTGGCGACCAGGACGATGCGCTCTCCCGGCAGGAGCCGGCCGTGGCGGTGGATGATCAGCACGTCCTCGATGGGCCAGCGGGCGCGGGCCTCGGCCTCGATGCGGGCCAGTTCCTTCTCGGTCATGCCGGGATAATGTTCGAGCGTCATCGCCGTCACCGGTCCCGCCGCTGAGCAGTCGCGCACCAGCCCGACGAAGGTGCAGATGCCGCCGATAACCGGATTTCCCTCGCCCAGGCTGGCCAACTCGATGCCGGGGTCGAAATCCTCGCGCTGCAGGCGGATCACCGCTCAGCCCCCCGTCATCGGCGGGAAGAAGGCGATCTCGTCGCCGGAAGCGACCGGATGGTCGGGACCGACCGCCTCCTGATTGACGGCGACCCGCACGCGGGCAAGATCGGACAAGGCTTCGGCGTGTCCCTCGCTGCGGTTTCTAAGCCAGGCCACCAGTGAGCCGACGTCGCCGACGGCGGCAGGCGGGCTCACCTCCTCGCAATCGGTGCCGATCCGTTCGCGCACCCAGGCGAAATAGAGAACCTTCATCACAGGACCTCCGCGAACGGCAGGAAGTCAATCACATCGCCATCCTTCACCGCTTCCATCCACTCCGGCAGTTCGACCAAGCCGTCGGCGGCGACCATCGAGGTCAGGACGCCCGATCCGTCGGCGGCGTATTTGACGGCGCGCGGCTCGCCGCCGGCATCGGTGACGAGATGAGCCCGCAGGAACTCGCGGCGGCCGGCCTTCTTCCGGTAGGCGAAGGCGGCGCGAACCTTGTAGCAGCGGGGCTGGGTTTCGCGGCGTCCGGCCAGGGTAAGGATCACCGGCCGCACAATTCTTAGGAAAGTGACCATGGCGGCCACTGGGTTGCCCGGCAGCCCGGCGAACACGGCGCCGCCCACCTGGCCCAGGGCGAGCGGCCGCCCCGGCTTGATGGCGAGGCGCCACAGGTGCAGGTGGCCCAATGCCTCGACGGCGGCGCGCACGTGGTCCTCGTCGCCCACGCTGATGCCCCCCGAGGTGATGATCAGGTGATGATCCGCCGCTGCCCGCTCCAGCGCCTGACGGATGACGGGCAGGCGATCGGGCAGAATGCCGAGGTCGGTAACGGTGCAGCCGAGGCCGGCGAGCAGCCCGCCAATAACATAGCGGTTGGCGTCGTAGATGCAGCCTTCCGGCACCGGGGTGCCGGGATCGCGCACCTCGTCGCCGGTCGAGAACACGGCGGCCCGAAGGGGGGCACGCACGCGGAGCGTGGCCCGGCCCACCGAGGCGGCCAGCCCGATCTCCTGCGGGCGCAGGCGGATGCCCTCTTCCAGGATGACGTCGCCGGCCCGCACGTCCTCGCCCCGGCGGCGCAGGTTGACGCCGGCCCGCAGGCCGGGGCCGAACACCACGTTCTCGCCTTCCAGCCGACAGTCCTCCTGCATGACGATGGTATCGATCCCTTCCGGCACCAGGGCGCCAGTGAAGATGCGCAGGGCTTCGGCCGGCCGGGCCGGCCGCCCCAGCGGATGGCCGGCGGCGACGCGCCCGGTGACCGGCAGGCGGGTTTCACCGTCGGCGGCGACGTCTGCGAAGCGCACGGCGAAGCCGTCGACGGCGGCGTTGTCGTGGGGTGGCACGTCGCGCTCCGCCGTCAATGTCTCGGCGAGGGTGCGATCGAGCGCCCGGGCGAGCGGCGCCGTCTCCGTCCCGGCCACCGGCTTGATCCGTTCGGCCAGCAGAGCCAGTGCGGCGTCGAGTTTCATCAACTCGCCGGCCGGCCGGAAGCAGTCGTTAGCGGTTTCGGCCATCGCCGCCTCCGCGATGCAAATTGAAATGGGACATGATGAAGGCTGCAATCGCCCCGACGTCGGCCAACGGCAACACCGGCAACGTCAGGTCCGGCAGCACCTCGTCGCTGGCCACTGCCACGACGGTGGGGTCGGTGGCAGCCAGCAGCGGCTTGCCGATGGCCGGCCGGTGAACCTCCAGCTTGGCGAAGCGATGGCTCTTGAAGCCCTCGATGAGAACCAGGTCCACCGCCGTCATCCGACGGATCAGCGCCTCCATGTCGGGTTCCGCCGCTTCCCTGAGTTCGTGGATGAGGGCCCAGCGTTTGGGCGAGGTCACCAGTACCTCGGTGGCGCCGGCTTCGCGGTGGCGGTGCGAATCCTTGCCCGGTTTGTCGATGTCGATGTCGTGGTGGGTATGCTTGACGGTCGAAACCGTGAGGCCGCGTCCCACCAGTTCGGGGATGAGTGCGGTCACCAGCGTCGTCTTGCCGCTGCCGCTCCAACCCACCACGCCGAACACCCGGGCCGCCACGTCATGTCCCCGTTTTGGTCGACGGAAGGACGGGAACTCTCTCGGCGCGTCGCGGCCCTGTCATCGCCTTGGCCTCACCCGCCGCCGTCGGTATCGGTCATGTGCCGGAGCCCGACCCGCAGATAGTCGTATCCGGTGATCAGGGTCAAGGCGGCGGCGATCCACAGGCCATAGATGCCGATCTCGGTCGTGCTCACCGGGCCGAAGTCGGGGCCGGAACCGCCGACGATGAGAAAACCCAAGGCGATCATCTGTAACGTCGTCTTCCATTTGGCCAGCTGACTCACCGGCACGCTGACCCTTAAGCCCGCCAGGAATTCGCGCAGCCCCGACACCAGGATTTCGCGGCACAGGATGACCATGGCCGCCAGCACGGTCGGCCCGGTGATGCGGCCGTTGGCGACCAGCATCAGCAACACGGCCGAAACCAGCAGCTTGTCGGCGATGGGGTCGAGAAAGCGACCCAGCGCCGACTGCTGATGAAGCGCGCGGGCCAGGTAGCCGTCGAAGAAATCGGTGACGCAGGCATAGGTGTAGGCGCCAAGCGCCAGCCAGCTGCCCAGCGGCGGGTCGAGCAGCAGCAGGCCGATGATCAGGCCGATAGCCAGAATGCGCGACAGGGTGAGCAGGTTGGGCAGATTGTTGGCCATGGGTGCTTTCGAAGTCGGGGCTGCCGGCGTCATACACGCTCGTCCCGCGCATTTTAGCCGCCGGAGTGGAACCATTCATAGATTTTGTTGGCGATCTCCCGGCTGATGCCGTCGACCGCCTCGATATCGGTCCGTCCGGCCTCGGCCACTGCCCCGGTCGAGCCGAAGTGGTGGAGCAGCGCCCGTTTGCGCTTGGCGCCGATGCCGGGAATGGCGTCCAGCGCCGATTTGCCGAGCCCCTGGGTGCGCCGGGCGCGCTGGGTGCCGATGGCGAATCGGTGGGCCTCGTCGCGCAGCCGCTGGAGGAAATAGAGGATCGGATCGCGCGGTGCCAGGGATATCGGCGGCCGGCCGGGCAGGAAGATGCGCTCGCGCCCGGCATTGCGATCGACGCCTTTGGCGATGGCGGCCACCGCGACGTCGTCGATGCCTAGCTCGGCGAAGACCTCTTGCGCGATGCCGAGCTGGCCGGCACCGCCGTCGATCAGCACCAGGTCGGGCCACTGCTCGCGCCGGCGCTCGGGATCCTCCTTGAGCGCGCGGGCGAACCTCCGGGTCAGCACTTCGCGCATCATCGCGTAGTCGTCGCCCGGCGCCGTCGCCTCGTCCTCTGGCACCGTCGCATCGTCGCCTCGAATGTTGAATTTGCGATAGGCCGACTTCATGAAGCCGTCGGCGCCGGCCACGATCATGGCGCCGACCGCTTGGGTGCCGCCGATGTGGCTGTTGTCGAACACCTCGATGCGCCGGGGCGGGGCATCGAGGTCGAGGCAGGCGGCCAACCCTTCGAGAAGCTGACGCTGCGTTGTGCTTTCGGCCAGCCGGCGGGCTAGGGCGTCGCGGGCGTTGGCGGTGGCATGGCGGACGACATCGTGCTTCTCTCCGCGCTCCGGCACCACCAGGCTTACCCGCCGGCCCGCTCTTACCGATAAGGCCTCGGCGACCAGGGCGGCGTTGGGTGGCCGGTGGCTGAGCAGCAGGGTGGGCGGTGGCGGATGGGCGGCATAGAACTGGCCAAGGAAGGCTTCCAGGACCTCCGCCAGTTCCTCCTCCCGGGCGTGGCTGGGAAAATAGGCTCGGTTGCCGTAGTTGCTGCCGGCCCGGATGAAGAAAACTTGGATGCAGGTCTGTCCGCCCGCCTGGTGGGCGGCAATGACGTCGGCGGTGCCGACGCCCCTGAGGTTGACGTCCTGATGGGCCTGCACCCGGGTCAGCGCCTGGATGCGGTCGCGAAGCTGGGCCGCCGCCTCGAACTCCAGGCGGTCGCTGGCCTCCTGCATGTGCTGCGCGAGCTGGCGCTGGATCGCTTGGCTGCCGCCGGTGAGAAATTCGCGGGCCTGTTCGACCAGGGCGTTGTAGCGGGCGGCGTCGATGCGCCCGACGCAGGGCGCGCTGCATCGTTTGATCTGATGAAGCAGGCAGGGCCGAGTGCGGGCCGCGAACACGGTGTCGGTGCACGAGCGTAAAAGAAAGGCGCGCTGCAGGGTGGCCAGCGTCTCGTTGACCGCCCAGGCCGAGGCGAACGGCCCGAAATAGTCGCCCTTGCGGGCGCGCGACCCGCGATGCTTGAGTACCTGGGGAAACTCATGGTCGCCGGTGACCAGGATGGCCGGGAACGACTTGTCGTCGCGCAGCAAGATGTTGTAGCGCGGCTTCAGGCGCTTGATCAGGTTGGCTTCGAGCAGCAGGGCCTCGGCCTCGGTATGGGTGGTGACGAACTCCATCGAGGCCGTCTCCGACACCATCCGGCGCAGGCGGTTCGGTTGGCGCGCCGGCTTGGTGTAGCTGACCACCCGTTTGCGGAGGTTCTTGGCCTTGCCGACGTAAAGCACGTCGCCCGCCCGATTGATCATGCGATAGACGCCCGGCCCGGGCGGCAGGGTGCGCAAGTGCCCTTCGATGACGGCGACTCCAAGGATGGCCGATGTTTCGCCTATAGGTAGTGGCGACTCCAGGGCGGCGGCCGGCTCTCCGTCACGGCTGTCGGCTGCTGCGTGGCATACGTGATTCCAGACGCTCATGGATCCGCGGTGCATGTCAGCTATGTGGCCGATTCGACGCGTTCCGTCAACGCGGCCGGCGGAACTATCCTAAGGGTGTGTCCGCATTTTCGGGCCCCGCCGAACTATCCACGATTCCGGTGGATAACTCTGTTGATTTCCCGATTCGGCCGCCCGCTGCCCTATTGATTCCGCCGCTTTCCTCTGTGTGCCTAAAAAAAGTGCAACCTCTTAAGGCGCTGATTTAAAACGTAAAATCAAAAGTCAAGGAAAGTCCAGGGGATTGTGTGGAAAAACTGAAATACATTCGTCATCAAAGCGAAATATTTCTGCGCCTGTGCACAACTCTTCCGAATAAGGCCCTGAAGACTCGATTCTGCAAGGGTTTGCGAAGAGATTTGAAATGATCCGCCTAATGGCGCACGCGCTCGATCTCGACACCCACGCTTTGGGCGTCGGCGAAGACGTCCAGCTTCTCGACGCGCACACGGGCCGACAGGATGCGGATGTCCTTCAGGCAGAGGGCGGCGATGTCCTCGGCAAGGGTCTCCACCAAGTTGACATGTCCTCGCGCGACGATTGCGCGGATGCCGTTGGCGACGGTCTCGTAGCAGACCACATTGGCGAGGTTGTCGCCCAGGGGTTCGAGGTCCTCGCGGACCGCCAGATCGAGATTGATGCGGATGCGCTGCGCCTCGAGCCGCTCGTGGCGATGGACGCCGATCGAGCACGGCAGGACCATGTCGCGGATGAACACATGGCGCACCGCGTTTCGCGCGTCGGCGATTCTTAAAGGGCGGACGACATTGGCGCGGTCGGTGGTCATGGAACGGTCTCCTTGCGGGCGGCTCCGCCCGTCTTGTTCTTATTCGTCGGCGGCCTTGGTCCGACCGGACGGCGCCCAGCCCAGATGCTGGCCGCCATCCAAGGCGATCATTTGGCCTGTCATCGAGGGGGCGTCAAGAATGAAGCGGACGGCCTCGCAGATTTCACCGGGATCAACCTTGCGGGCCAGCGGTACGGCCTGCCACTGACGGCGGAACTGTTCTTCGCTCTGGCGCAGGCTGGGAAGCGTCGGTCCGGGGCCGACCGCGTTGACGCGGATATTGGGTGCCAGGGCCAGGGCCAGCGTTCGGGTCAACGTCCATAGCGCTGCCTTGCTGACGGTATAGGAGGTGAACGAGCCGGTCAGGTTCCACACTCGCTGGTCGATGACGTTGATGACGTTGCCGGCGGTCCCTTCCGGCAGTTGGTCGGCGAACCGCTGAACCAGCACGAAGGGCGCGCGCAGATTGATCTGCATGTGCGCTTCCCACGATTCCTTGGTGGCGGTCGCGGGCGAATCCTTCTCGAAAATCGAGGCATTGTTGATCAGGCAACTGATCGGCCCAACCGCGTTGGATGCGCGATCGAGCAGGGCGGCACATTCCGATTCGACCGCAAGGTCGGCGCGCACCGGTTGGGCCCGGCCGCCGCTTTCGAGGATCTGCTCGCACACCGCCGTCGCCTCGGCTTCCGACGAATTGTAGTGGACGGCGACGGTCCAGCCTCGTTCCGCCAGGTCAAGCGCAACCGCCCGGCCGATCCGCTTGGCGGCACCGGTGATCAGCGCGGAACGGAGAGGTCCCTCAACCATGGCCGGAGAATGGGTCACCGGAGGCGGAGATGCAAGGGGGCACCGGGCGCTTGGCCGGCGTCGGCCAGCGGGCCGAACCTGGCGACCAGTGTCTCGTAGACCTGCCGCTTGAAGGGGACGGCCAATGCCGCCAGGGCGTCGACGGGCACCCATTTCCAGTCGCGGAACTCGGGGCGTTCGCTAGCGGCGAGGTCGATGTCGGCATCGCTTCCCTCGAAGCGAAGGGCGAACCACTTCTGCTTTTGGCCGCGGTAGCGGCCGTCCCACACGCGGGCGGCCAGGTGACCGGGAAAGTCGTAGGCGACCCAGCCGGGCATCTCGCCGATCACGGTCGCCCGGTCGGTGCCGATCTCCTCGGCGAGTTCGCGCAGGACAGCCTGGAGGGGTGTTTCGTTCTCTTCGATGCCGCCCTGCGGAAGCTGCCAAGCCGGCTCGTCGCGGTCGGCCCGCTGGCCGACCAGGACCCGGCCTTCCCGGTTGATCAGGAAGGCGCCGATGCAGCGACGATAGGGAAGGTTTCTGTTGCGCCTGGGGGTCATGGCAAGGGCTGGCGGTCGGTGACGGCGGATACCGGCGCCAGGACCACGTCGCGTCCCTCCAGCGAGGCGGTCCAGGCGATCAGCCGCTCGACCGTCACCGGCAACGGTTGGGCAAGGGCGACCGCAGCGCCGTTCTTGCGGGCCACATCCTCCAACTCGGTCAGCCGCTTGGTGATGGCGGCACGCGAGGGAATCTGATCGATCTGCATATCAGCCAGCGCGCGGGGCATGCCGATTTGCTTGGCAATGGCGGGGCCGACGGACTTACGGCTGGCGCCCGAATCGACGTAGAGCAAACCCCTCCGGCCGATGGCGTCGAGCATGGGACCCATCTGCACGTCCTCGACGGTGAATTGGGAGCCCATGGCGGTCACGATGCCGACGTAGCCCGACATCCGGCTCAGCAGATAGTTCAGGCGTCGCAGGTTGTCGCCCGGGCCGATCGCCGTGACCAGGGCCCGCGGTCCGGCGTCGCGCACCGGAAACTCGGTGGCTTCCATCGGCAGGGCCAGCAGCACCTCGTGGCCGAACCGGCGGGCGGCGGCGACCCAATCCTGCAGGTCCGAGGCGTAGGGATCGAAGGCCAGGTTGACGGCGGCCGGCAAATACTGGATGGCGCCTTGCGTGGCGTCACGGGCAAGGCCCAGTCCAGTCACGATGACGGCGATTCGCGGTCGCCGGTCGCCGGCCGGGAAGGGGCGCGCGTAAACCTGCCAGGCCATGCGGCCGTCCTCTGAGACTTTGGGCAACGGTCCTTGCGGACTCTGCTCGACGAGTCCGACGTCGGGGGCCGGGATTAGGGGCGGCGAGGCCGGCGGCAGGGGCAATTCGGAGAAGGTGGTCAGACGGACCGGCGGCACGACCACTCCGGCCCCCGGCCCTTCGGTCTGGCCGGCCAGGGAATTCAGCGTGTCGGTGGCGCTCTTCGGCGGACCGGCCGGCTCGTGCGGCTGACCGGGTCGGGGCGGAATGTCGAGGATGATGCGGTTGGGATCGAAGTGCGTCAGGTTGCCGACTCCCGGCAGTGCGTTGTCGCCCAGCAGCCACAACGCCCCGCCGGCCACTGCGCCGATCGCGATCGACAAAATGGCCGCCGCCAGCACCAGAGATTTGCGACTCTTGCGTCCATTGACGAAGACCTCGTCGGCCAGCTCTTCGTCGTCGCTGTCACCGTCGCCTTCGCCGTCACCGTCGGGGCTTTGCGGCTCCTTCTCGATATCGGCCGTGGGCGGCCCGCCGTCGGCGATCCCGTCGTCTTCGTCGAAGTCTTCTTCTACTTTTTTCTTGCCGAAGAGCTTGGGAAATTTCACGCCGACGCTTCCTTCATTGCCTCCCGCCGCACCGGGCCCGCCCGGCTAGCGGGCGGCGCCCGCCCGGCTGGTATAGAGCGAAATCCCCCGCAGCAAGTCGAGCGCCCGCGCGAGTTGGTAGTCCTCGGCCGCCGGTTCTTCGGTGGTGACCGCCGGAGGAGTCGGCTCCGTCGGCGCATCGCCATTCTTCAAGGCGCCTCGAAGGTCCGCCTCGCGCCGCCGCTCGGGCACCTCGTCGGCCTCGATGTGCGCCTGCCTCACCTCGATGTCGGGGGCGATTCCGACCTGCTGGATGGAGCGCCCCGACGGCGTGAAATAGCGCGCCGTGGTCAGCTTCATGGCGCCGCGCCCGGCGGCGAGCGGGATGATGGTCTGCACCGATCCCTTGCCGAACGACTTGGTGCCGAGGATCAAGGCGCGGCCGTGGTCCTGGAGCGCGCCGGCCACGATCTCGGAGGCCGAGGCCGAGCCGGTGTTGATCAGCACGACCATCGGCAGACCCTTGATGACGTCGCCCGGCCGAGCGTTGAAGCGCTGGGTGTCCTCGGCGCGGCGCGAGCGGGTGGAAACGATCTCGCCCTGGTCGAGGAAGAGATCCGATACGCTGACCGCTTGGTCCAGAAGCCCGCCTGGGTTGTTGCGCAGGTCGAGCACGATGCCCTGCAGTTCGTTGGCGGCCTCTTCGTAAAACTTCTCGACCGCTTTCTCGATGCCGGCCTTGGCCTGCTCGTTGAACTGGGTGACCCGGACGTAGCCGAGCTTGCCCTCCATATGCGAGCGCACCGACTGGATCTTGATGATGGCCCGGGTCAGTGTCACCTCGAACGGCTCGCGCTCGCCACGGCGGATGGTCAGCTTGATGTCGGAGCCGACCTTGCCGCGCATCCGCTTGACGGCCTCGTCGAGCGTCAGGCCCATGATCGGCTCGTTGTCGAGGTGGCTGATGATGTCGCCGGCCTCGACACCGGCCTTGGCGGCCGGGGTCTCGTCGATGGGGGTCACCACCTTGACCAGCCCATTTTCCATCGTCACCTCAATGCCCAGGCCGCCGAATTCGCCGCGCGTCTGCACCTGCATCTCGCGGAAGCTCTTGGGGTTCAGGTAGGACGAGTGGGGATCGAGCGCGCTCAGCATGCCGGTGATGGCGGCCTCGACCAGTTGCTCGTCGGTCGGTTCCTCGACGTAGTCGGAGCGGACCCGCTCGAAGACGTCGCCGAACAGGTTGAGAAGCTGATAGGTGTCCGAGCCCGGCTTGCCCTCCTCCTGCGCCTGCGCGAAGGGAGTGGCCAACACGGCCGTGACGACGGCGACCATGAAAAGACGGTACTTCATCCGCTTACCTTATCCTTCTGCGATGCCAGCCAGGGAAGGGGGTTGATTGGCTGTCCGTTGCGCCGTAGTTCCATGTAGAGAACCGGGATGCCCCGATCCGCGCTTTCCATAACGCCGACCGGTTCGCCGGCCGCCAGCCATTGTCCAGGGACGGCATCGATCCGGGTCAGCCCGGCGAGCAGGGTATGATATCCTTCGCCGTGTTCGAGGATCAAGATTTGCCCATAGCCGCGGAACTGGCCGGCGAACACCACTAGGCCGTCGTAAGGGGTGACGACCTGGGCGTCGATGCGGGTTTCAATCGAAATGCCCTTGCGGGTCAGCCCGGCGTCGGTGGTCTGTCCGTAGCGGCCAACCAGATGCCCGACCACCGGAAACGGCAGCTTGCCGCGGGCCTTGCTGATGGGGATCAACTCGCCGCTTTCCGCCGGCGGCATTTCGGCGGCGGGCGGCGGCGGTACGGCCGGCATCGCTGGGGTCAATGCCGCGACCTTCGCTTTTTCGCGCTCCCGCTCGCGGCGGGCCTTTTCCTCGGCCGCCCGCGCCTGACGCTCGGCGTCGCGACGGCGGCCTTCCTCCTCGATCTTGGCCAGCAGGTCGCGCAGGTCGCGGGCCTCGCCGGCCAGCGCTTCCATCCGTTCCGCGGCGGCGCGGCTTTCGGCGTCGGCCTGGCGTTTGAGCGCGCTCTTGCGCCCGACCAGTCCGTCCAGCCGGCGGCGTTCGACCTTTAGTCCCTCGGTTGCCGCCGCCAGTTCGACCCGCCGTTGCGAAGCGGCCTCGCGGATGGCGCCGATGTCGGCCAACTCGGCGCGCAATGCTTCGGTGCGCCGCTCGATCTCGGGAACGGCGGTGCGCAGCAGGATGGCGCTGCGCACGACGTCGGAGGCCGCCATCGGTTGGGCGATCAGCGCCTCGGGCGGATGGCGCGCGATGCGCTGAAGCGCCATCAGCGCGCTGTCGAACTGCGCCCGCCCGGCGGCGAGGCCCGCCGTCTTGACGGTTTCGGCATGGTCCAACTCGGCCAGCCGCGCTTCCAGGCGGGTGACCTCGGCTTCGTGGTTCTGAGTGGCGGCGGCAGCGGCGATCATCTCGCGGCGCAGCGTCTGGACTTCGTGCTCCAGGGCCTCGGCCTTGCGCTGGCTGGCCTCGCTTTCGCGGCGCTTTTCCTCGATCGCACGGTCGATCTCCTTGAGGCGGATCCCCGGATCGGTAACTTGCGCGGCGGCCGGAACGGCGGCCGCAGCCAGAAGGAGGACGGATATCAGGATCGTGGCCGGAAGGCCGCGGTGCGTTCGCAGACGGGTTGGCGGTCTCGACACCTTATCCGGCGGCGGCTTTGCGCGCGCCCTCTTCGAGAAGGAGTGAGCGGCCGGTCATCGCCGCCGGTTGAGCCAAACCGAGGAAACGCAGGAGCGTCGGCGCGATATCGGCCAGGCGGCCGTCGCGGAGGTTCCCGGCCCAGGCCGGCCCGTTGACGAGCACGATCGGCACTTGGTTCAGGGTGTGGGCGGTATGCGGCTGCCCCGTCTCGGGGTCGCGCATCATCTCGCAGTTGCCGTGGTCGGCGGTGACCAGGAGGACGCCGCCGGCCTTCAGGATGGCGGCCTCGACGCGGCCCAGGCAGGCATCCACCGTTTCCACGGCCTTGACGGCTGCCTCCAGGATGCCCGAGTGGCCGACCATGTCGCCGTTGGCGAAATTGGCGACGATCAGGTCGTAGTTGCCCGACCCGATGGCCTCGACCAGTCGGTCCGTCACCTCGAGCGCCGACATCTCGGGCTTGAGATCGTAAGTGGCGACCTTGGGCGAGGGCACCATGATGCGGTCCTCGCCGTCGAACACCATCTCGCGGCCGCCATTGAAGAAGAAGGTGACGTGGGCGTACTTCTCGGTCTCGGCGACCCGAAGCTGGGTGAGGCCGGCTTCCGACACCACCTGGCCCAGGATGTCTTCGAGGTCGAGCGAGGTGAACAGCGCCGGGAAGAAGGCGTCGAGCTCGTCCGAATACTCGGTCATGCCCAGGCGGGCGGCGAAGTTGACGACGCGGGCCCGCTCGAAGCCGTCGAACGCCGGATCGGCGAGCGCGCCCAGGATCTGGCGCACCCGGTCGGACCGGAAATTGGCCATCAACAGGCCGTCGCCGTCCTTCATGCCGGCATAGCCCTCGATGACGGTGGGCAGCACGAATTCGTCGGAAACGTTCTCGTCGTAGCTCCGTTGGATGGCGCTGGCGGCATCGGGCGCCTGACGTTCGCCCATGGCGTCGACCAGCGCCCTGTAGGCCTTTTCCACCCGCTCCCAGCGCTTGTCGCGATCCATGGCATAGTAACGGCCACTGACCACGCC
The DNA here is from genome assembly GCA_014859895.1 of Rhodospirillales bacterium. GTDB lineage: Bacteria > Pseudomonadota > Alphaproteobacteria > Rhodospirillales > Shumkoniaceae > Shumkonia. The sequence continues at coordinate 136,303 of JACZKS010000147.1, read as the reverse complement.
GACGGTGAGCCCCGCCACATCGGCGGCGTCGGCCAGGAATTTTTCCATGAAGCCCTTGCCGCTACGCGGCGGCGTGTCGCGGCCGTCGAGCAGGGCGTGGACGATCACCGGCACGCCGGCCGACCTTACGGCGCGGGCCAGGGCCACCATGTGGTCCTGGTGCGAATGGACGCCGCCCGGCGACATCAGGCCCATCAGGTGACAGGTGCCGCCGCTCTTTTTCAGCGCCGCGACGAATTCAAGAAGCGCCGGATTCCTGGCCATCGAGCCGTCGGCCGCTGCCAGGTCGATGCGCGGCAGGTCCTGCATGACGACGCGGCCGGCACCGATGTTCATGTGGCCGACCTCGGAATTGCCCATCTGGCCTTCGGGCAAGCCGACTTCCAGGCCGGAGGCATTGAGCCGGGCGCGCGGATTGGTGGAAGCGATGCGATCCCAATTCGGCGTCTTGCCGATGGCGATGGCGTTGAAGTCGGTGTCGGCGCGGTTCCCCCAGCCGTCGAGGATGCACAACATCACGGGACGTGGCCGGGCGCGGCCTGGTTTCTCGGTCAACATGGCTTGAATATAGGTCGATTTGCCGGGGTTGCGATAGGGCCTAGCCACTTTATGCCCGGTGATAGGGATGGCCGGCAAGGATGGATTGGGCGCGAAAGATCTGTTCGGCAATCATCCCGCGCACCAGAAGGTGCGGCCAGGTCATCGGGCCCAGTGACAGCACCAACTGGGCGGCTTGGCGCACCGCTTCGTCGTGGCCGTCGGCGCCGCCGATCACGAAGGCGACGTGGCGGCGGCCCTCGTCGCGCAGTCGCCCCAGGCGTTCGGCCAGCTCGGCGCTGCCAAGTTGGCGCCCCTTCTCGTCCAGCGCCACCACGAAGGCGCCGGCCGGCAACGCGGCCAGCAGCAGCTCGCCTTCGCGGCGCCGGCGCTCGGGCGGGGCCAGTGGCCGTTTTTCCTCGACTTCGATCAGGGTCGGCGGCGGGGCGATGCGTTCGGCGAAGCGCTCGAACAGGGCCCGCTCGGCCGCATGCGCGCGCCCTCCCCCGAAGCGGCCGACCGCCGCGATGTGAAATTGCATGATCCGGCTCCACCCCGACGGCTCGCGGGCTTCCGCCCCAAGCCTTCGGGGATCAGGCGTTGACCTGGACCGTGGACTCGGTCGTGCGGCCTGCCGCCGGCTCGCCCCACATCTTCTCGAGGTTGTAGAATTCCCTCACTTCGGGGCGGAACAGGTGGACGACAACGTCGTGGGTGTCGATCAGCACCCAATCGCACTGGGTGGCGCCCTCGACGGCAACGCCGGAGACGCCCTTGGCTTTCAGCTTTTCCCGAAGATGGTCGGCCATGGCGCCGACCTGGCGTTGCGAGGTTCCCGAGGCGACGACCATGAAATCCGCGATATTGGTCTTGCCGTTCAGGTCGATGACGACGACGTCCTGCGCCTTGTCGTCATTCAGGGACTGCTGCACCAGCGTGAGCACGTCTGCCGCCGCCGGTGGCTTCTGGGTGCGTCGTGGGATGACCGTTCCTTTCCTATCCGTTGTGATCCGCGGTTCGCCTGGCGCGGATGCGGCTGGCCGACGCTCCGTGCAGCGGGGTCCTCAGGAAAACCCAGGCCGGCGGTGTCATCGCCGCCAGATCCGGGGCCCGCGAAGCCAACTGCCGGGCCGTCACAAAATGCCGGGCCGCGCGCCCGAACCGTGCCTTTAAAGAATACGAAGGCCTCGCGAAAACCGCAATGGGAACGGCGCGGAAAACATCGCGCCAGCGCTTCCATCGCGGAAGCTGCACAAAGATGTCGGCGCCCATCAGCCAGACGAAGCGCAGCCCGGGGAACCGGGCCTTCAGCGCTCTCAGGGTGTCGGCGGTGTAGCGGGTGCCAAGCTCGCGCTCGATCGCGCCGACGCGGATGCGGGAATCGGCCGCTACCGTTGCGGCGCTGGCCAACCTTTCGTCGAGCGGCGCCATGCCGTGTTGCGGCTTCAACGGGTTCTGCGGTGACACCAGCCACCACACCTGGTCGAGCTTCAGCCGTTCGAGCGCCAGGAGGCTGACGTGCAGGTGCCCGGCGTGGGCCGGATTGAACGAGCCGCCCAGCAGCCCGACCCGAAGCCCGGCGGGCGGATCGGCCGGAATGGCGTTCAAGGCCGAACCTGCCCGTTTCCGCGCACGACGTACTTGAACGTGGTCAGCTGCTCGACACCGACGGGGCCCCGGGCATGCAGCTTGCCGGTGGAGATGCCGATCTCGGCGCCCATGCCGAACTCGCCGCCGTCGGCGAACTGGGTCGAGGCGTTGTGCATGACGATGGCGCTGCCCACCCGGGCCAGGAACCGTTCAGCCGCGGTATCATCCTCGGTGATGATCGATTCGGTATGCTCCGAGCCGTACTTGGCGATGTGGGCGATGGCTGCGTCGATACTGTCCACGATGGCAATCGACAGGATGGCGTCCAGATACTCGGTCGACCAGTCTTCCTCGGTGACCGGCCCGATGCGGGGATCGGCCGCGCGCGCGCGGGCATCGCCGCGCAGCTCGCAGCCGGCGGCGATGAGGTCGTCGATGATCGGCTTCAGGTGGGTGGCCACGACGTCATTATGAATCAGCAGCGTCTCGGTGGCGCCGCAGATGCCGGGGCGCCTCATCTTGGCGTTCAGCGTCACCTTGCGCGCCTTTTCCAGGTCGGCGGCGCGGTCGACATAGGTGTGGCAGATGCCTTCCAGGTGTTTGAACAGCGGAATGCGGCTCTCGGCGGTGATGCGCTCGATAAGCGACTTGCCGCCGCGCGGCACGATGACGTCGATGGTGTCGGTCATGGTCAGCATGACGCCCACGGCGGCGCGATCGGTGATCGGTACCAACTGGATGGCGGCCGCGGGCAGCTTGGCTTCCGAGAGGCCAGCGGCAAGGCAGTCCATGATGGCGGCGGATGAATGGAAGCTTTCCGAACCGCCGCGCAGGATCGCCGCGTTGCCGGCCTTGAGGCACAGCGCGCCGGCGTCGGCCGTCACGTTGGGCCGCGATTCGTAGATGACGCCGATGACTCCAAGCGGCACCCGCACGCGGGCGATGTGCAGACCGTTGGGGCGATCCCATTCGGCCATGATGGCGCCGACCGGATCGGGCAGGGCGGCCACTTCCTCCAGCCCCCTGGCCATGGCCTCGATGCGCGCCTCGTTCAGCGCCAGGCGGTCGAGCATGGCCGGGCTCAGCCCCTTCTCCTTGCCGGCCGCCACGTCCTTGGCATTGGCGGCGAGCAGGGCGGCGCGCCCGTCCCTGATGTGGCGGGCGGCGGCCATGAGCGCGGCATTCTTGGCGGCGCCCGGCACGGTGGCCAGTTGGGCGGCGGCGTCCTTGGCGGCGGCGCCGATACGACCCATCAGGGTGGCGATGTCGGCGGTGTCCGTGGTGGCGATGGTCATGGCTCTGTCCTCCGTTTTCCGGGGCGGCTCAGGTCAGTACCAGGTCGTCTCTGTGGATCATCTCGTCGCGGCCGCGAAAACCCAGGATGGCCTCGATCTCTCGGCTCTTGTGGCCGAGAATGCGCTTGGCGTCTTCGGCCGAATAGGCGATCAGCCCGCGAGCCACCTCGCGCCCGTCGGCAGCGCGCACGATCACCGCGTCGCCGCGCTCGAAGCTGCCGGATATCTTGGCGACACCGGCCGGGAGGATGCTCTTGCCGGCCCGCAGCGCGTTGAGCGCGCCGTCGTCGAGCACGATGTCGCCGACCGCCTTGAGCGTGCCGGCGATCCAGCGCTTCCGCGCGGTGTGCGGTGTCGCGCCGGGCAGGAACCAGGTGCAGCGCGCCCCCTCCTCGATGCGCTTCAAGGGGTTCAGGTGGTTGCCGGCGGTCAGCACCATGCGGCAGCCGACGTTGAGGCAGACCCGCGCGGCGGCCAGCTTGGTGACCATGCCGCCGACCCCGAATCCGGGCAGCGAGGCGCCGGCCATCGCCTCGATCTCCGGCGTGATCTCGTGGATCTCAGGCAGATGGCGGGCATTGGGGTCGGTGTGCGGATCGGCCGTGTAAAGGCCGTCGATGTCGGAAAGCAGGACCAGGACGTCGGCGGTGGTCATGGCGGCGACCCGGGCACCCAGGCGGTCGTTGTCGCCGAAGCGGATCTCGTCGGTGGCCACCGTGTCGTTCTCGTTGATGATCGGCACGGCGCCCAGCTTCAAGAGCGTGTTCAGCGTGTTCCGCGCATTGATGTAGCGTCGGCGGTTTTCGCTGTCGTCCAGCGTTAGCAGGATCTGGGCGACGGTGATGCCGTGCACCCCTAGGCATTCCTGATAGGCGCCGGTGAGGCGAATCATGCCGGTGGCGGCGGCCGCCTGCTTTTCCTCCAGCCGGAGCTCGCCGTCGGCGAAGCCCAGCTGGCGCCGGCCGGCGGCGATGGCGCCCGAGGAAACCAGGATGACCTCCTGGCCGCGCGCCCGGCAGCGCGCGACGTCGTCGGCCAGCGCCTGCAGCCACTTCTTGTGGATGGCGCCGCTTTTGGCGACCAGCAGGGCCGAGCCGATCTTGACGACGATGCGCTTGCCGGTCGCCAGGTAATCGTTCTTCGAGGTGCTCATGGCACGAACGGTCCTCCGCCTTCTTCGCTGTCCTGGGCCTTGTCCCGGCCCTTGGTGATGAATGCCCGAAGCTCGCGCAGCACCGCTTCGACGCCGAGCCCGGTGGCTCCTGAAAGCACCGCCGCCGGGTGACCAGCGGCGGCGGCGAGCTTGGCGGACTTCTCGGCGATGGCTTCCGCCGTCAGGGCGTCGCACTTGTTGAGCGCCAGCACCTCGGGCTTTTCGGCGAGCCCGCCGCCATAGGCAATGAGCTCGTCGCGAATCGCGATGTAGGCGCCGGCGATGTCCTCGGCTGTGCCGTCTACCAGGTGCAAAAGCACGCCGCAGCGCTCGATGTGGCCGAGGAAGCGGTCGCCCAGGCCGGCCCCCTCGTGCGCCCCCTCGATGAGGCCGGGGATGTCGGCCATGACGAACTCGCCGTTATCCACGTGAACGACGCCAAGCTGCGGGTGCAGCGTGGTGAAGGGATAATCCGCGATCTTGGGCCGGGCGCGGGATACGGCGGCCAGGAAGGTCGACTTGCCGGCATTGGGCAGGCCGACCAGCCCAGCGTCGGCGATCAGCTTCAGGCGCAGCCAAACCCAACGCTCCTGGCCGGGCCAGCCGGGGGTGGTGCGGCGCGGTGCCTGGTTGGTCGAGGACTTGAAGTGGGTGTTGCCGAAACCGCCGTCGCCGCCCCGCGCCAAGTACGCGCGCTGGCCGACCTCGGTCATGTCGATCAGCACGGTTTCCTTGTCCTCGTCGAGGATTTGCGTTCCGACCGGCACGCGGATGACGACATCCTTGCCGCCGGCTCCGCTGCGATTCTGGCCCATGCCGTTCTGGCCGCGGTCGGCCTTGAAGTGCTGGCGGTAGCGGAAATCGATCAGCGTGTTCAGCCCGTCGGCGCATTCCACGACAACGTTGCCGCCGCGCCCGCCGTCGCCGCCGTTGGGGCCGCCGAACTCGATGAACTTCTCGCGGCGGAACGCCACGCAGCCGTCACCGCCGTCTCCGCTTTTGACGAAGATCTTGGCCTCGTCGAGAAACTTCATCCCCGGTCCCCGAAAACCCGATTGACGATCCCTGAATCAAAAAGGGGGAATGGCTGGCCATTCCCCCGCTTTTTTCAGCGAATGGCCAGGACCCCTCAGGCTTTCGACGGCTCCACCACGATGTAGGTGCGGCCTTGCGCCTTGTGGCGGAACTTCACTTTGCCCTCGACCTTGGCGAACAGCGTGTGGTCGCGGCCCATGCCGACGTTCTCGCCCGGATGGAATTGGGTGCCGCGCTGGCGCACGATGATGTTGCCGGGAACCACCAGCTCGTCGCCGAAGTGCTTGACGCCCAGGCGCCGGCCGGCGCTGTCGCGTCCGTTGCGGGAACTGCCGCCTGCTTTCTTATGCGCCATGACGGGTTACTCCTTCGACTTGGCGGGTTTCTTGGCGCCGGCCTTGGCCGTACCGCCCGACTTCGCTGCCTTGGGTTTGGATTCGCTCTTGGCCTTCGCCGCCGCTTTCGGCTTGGCCGCGGCCTTCGCCTTCGCCTTGGTTTTGGCCTTGGCCTTCACCGGGGCGTCACCGTCGTCCTCGACGTCCGCTTCGACCTTCGGCTTTGCCACCTTGACCTTGGCTTTCGCCTCGAAGGCCGGCTTTTCGCCGGTCGGGCTGATCGCCTCGATGCGCAGCACCGTCAGGTTCTGGCGATGGCCGATCTTGCGGCGGTGGTTCTGCCGGCGCTCCTTCTTGAAGACGAGGATCTTCTTGCCACGAGTTTGATCCAGGACCTCGGCGAATACCGCCGCCTTGTCGACCATCGGCGCGCCGACCGTCGGTTCCTGGCCGTCCTCGCCAAGCATCAGCACGTCGCCGACCTGGATCAGGTCGCCCGGCGCACCGGCCAGCGTTTCGACGGTCAGCACGTCGTCCTTGGACACTTTATATTGCTTACCGCCGGTCTTGATGACTGCGAACATCTTCGCCCCACTGCGTTCATCACGAACACGAGCGCCCGCGCTGCCGCGAGGCCCGCGAAAAGAGGCGGCAATATAGCCGCAAAACCCCCGATGTCAACGATGATTGGCGGGGACTGCCCGGCCTTTTTCGACTCCCGACCGATTCCGCCGCGCCGATCGCCTCGTTAGGTGCTTGCGAGGCGGCACGCCCTCGGCTAATCTCCGCGCCCCGTGCCGACCACCCCTCCATCGAGGGAGAATTGGAACCCGATTTGCGGAGGGGTGCCAGAGTGGTCGATTGGGACGGTCTCGAAAACCGTTGTACCCTTGCGGGTACCGTGGGTTCGAATCCCACCCCCTCCGCCAACTATTTTATAAAAGCGTTTATTTTCAACGCATTATAAAATACAATATTCTTTAGCCCACAAACCAGCCTACAAACCGAAGCGCGGTAATCCTGCGTTGGAAATTCCGACCTGTGCGTGGGCAATTTTCCCAACAGGAGGGCTTTTTCTATGGCACGCTGCATTCATAAGTTGTCGGACCGATTCGTCGCCACCGTCGATCGTCGGGGCAAATATGGAGATGGTGGAGGCTTGTGGCTCCAAGTCAGCGCCTTTGGCACGAAATCGTGGATTTACCGTTTCATGCTGCACCGCAAGGCGCGGGAAATGGGGCTCGGATCGCTAAAGGGATATTCTCTGGATGACGCCCGCGAGAAAGCGAAAGATTGCGAAAGGCTTGTCCGCAGGGGAATCGACCCGATCGAGGCGCGCGAAAGCACCGATCGGGAAACTGCGGAGGAGGAGGAAAAGAATAAGCCGTTTCGGCAATGGGCGGCGGCCTATATCGTGGATCACAAGGCCGACTGGGCAAACGACAAGCATGCCGCACAGTGGGAGAGCACACTGGAAACGTACGCCTATCCTGTGCTCGGGGATATGAGCGTCGACGAAATTAGGACCGGGCACGTCCTGAAATGCCTCCGTCCGATCTGGTCCACCATTCCGGTGACGGCCCATCGCCTGCGGGGTCGGATCGAATCCATATTGGCCTACGCATATGCGACCAACGATCTCAAAGACAGAAGCAACCCGGCCGCGTGGGAAAAGCATCTTGCCTCCGTCCTGCGGGCTCCCACGAAGATCAAAAAGACCAAGCATCACCCGGCCCTTCACTATGACAGCGTCGGACCGTTGTTGGTTGCGCTGCGATTGGAGCCAAGCGTCGTTGGGCTGGCGCTTGAATTCCAGCTTTTGACCGGTGTGCGTGCCAGCGAAGTGACGCTGGCTACCTGGAAGGAAATAGATCTCGACAAGAAAATGTGGACGATCCCCGCGGAACGCACGAAGTCGAAGGTTGAACACCTGGTGCCGCTCTCCGACGGCGCGATCGATATTCTTGACGTCGTTGATGTAAGGGATGAAATCGGAATGGCCGATTCCGGGGATCGGCTTGTCTTTTCGCAAGGGAGTCGAAACGAGCGGATATCGTCGTCGAATCTCCTGAAATTGCTCGACACCCTTGGGTACGCCGATATCACGGATCATGGCTTTCGAGCCACCCTAAAGACTTGGGCCACGGAATGTACGAAATACCCTGAGGAAGTGTCAGAAATGGCCCTGGGCCACACTATTCCCGACAAGGTCAAGAGGGCATACCAGCGCGGCAAGTTGTACGAGAAGCGCAGTTGCTTGATGAATGACTGGGCAAGCTATTGCGCAACGGCAGAGAGCAACCCGGGCGATGGCCCGCCGCGGATCATGTGAAGTTCAGTCTACCGCGCCGGCAGCGTCTTCCACTTCTCGATGGCCAGCGGGGTATCGATGGGCGCGTTGACGTGGCGCGGATCCACGGCGTGCACGGTCATCTCCTCGCTCGGCCATGACGCCAGCAGGTTGGCCGCGAACTCCGGCGTGACCGTCTTGGTATCGAGCCATGGGCCCCAATCCTCGGGCTTGAGGATGGCCGGCATGCGCTGTTTCGGATGGTACTTCGCCACTAGGTCGTTCGCCGGCACCGTGACGACGGTACACGAGACGATGGGCGCCGCCGCGCGCAGGCTGATCTCCCACAGCCCGGCCACCGCGAAGGGCCCGGAGCGCAGCGCCAGGTAATAGGGCTGCTTGGCCTTGCCCTCGGCTCGCCACTCGTACCAGCCGGTAAACGGGATGAGGCAGCGCCGCGACCGAAACGGGCCGGCGAATGCCTTTTTCTCCGACAGGGTTTCAGCCCGGGCGTTGAACATGGCGAAGCGCTGATCCGGCTTGTCGGCCCACGGCGGCACCAGCCACCACACGGCCGACGCCAGCTCGCGGCCGTCGTCTTCCCCGGCGCGCACGATCCACACTTGGTTCGTTGGCCGGATGTTGTAGCGCGGCACGACGTTGCGCTCCGGCCCGGTCAGGCTGTAGAGCGCATGCAACTCGCGCCACGTCAGTACCTGGGAAAAACGCCCGCACATGCTGGAAAAGATAGGGCGCCCCATCCTGCTGCAACAGAGGGCGCCGTCAGCGGATCAGCATCCGGTGTCCTGGCCCCTATTTGCATGGAAAGGTCCGATACAGGGCATCCACCAAGATCATCCCTATGTTCGAGCGGTCGATTTTGTCCTGCCATTCCTTGTTGGCCGGTTTGAGCCTTCGTAGGCGGGCCACCTCGTCGAGCAGGATCTTCCTGTAATTTCCTGCGTTCAGGGCCAACTTCGCAGGGGGGCAGAAAAACGGGGCGCCTCCCCGTGCCGTCAGATAGAAATTCCCGTAGCCGAGCGCATCGTCCACGGCATGGAAGTAGATGGCCATAAGGTCGTGGCCACCTGGGAGTGCCTCAAACTCGGTCATGCCCCGAACCGAAGTGTAATCCTTCCGCCCGGCGGTCTCTTCGGCCAATGCGGGCCACGCAATTACGGCGGCCAGCACAATCAAGCCTGCCCATCTCATGCGCATCCTCCCCGACGATAGGTATCAAAGGTGCGGCCGCTGTCCGCCGGCATAACCCAGGCCCGACATGCAAGCGTCGCGCAGCTGGCGGCGCCCGTCTAGTTCGCTCGGCCTGACTTGGCTTAGAGGAAGCTTCCTATCGACGTCGATCATGCAGGCGCCGTAAACATCCCGGGCGCCGCCGGCCAGCCGCTCGTAATCGTCGACCTCGCCACCCGTCCAGAGGAGGTATCCCCGCTGCGTCATGCAGGTTTCAACCGCCAGGGTGCGCGCGATGGTTTCCTGGGGCGCGCTGGATTGGCAGGCGGTGAGATCGTCATAGGCCTTCGCGTTGTTGCGACGAAGATCGACCCACCGATAAACCAACGCCCCTGCCGGCCCCACGTCTTCATGGTTGGCCTGGCGGTAGCCCTTGGCACGCGTGCAGGCGATATAGACGCTGGGCTGCCTGTCGGCATTTTCGCATGCTTGGCTGTCGGCGGCCATTTGGGCATGCTTCTGGCTGAGTCGACCACACATAGATTTTACTCTGTGGGAGAGAATGCCGATTACAATGCCTTCCGCTCTCCCTGTTCTCCGGGCGCCTCTTGCCGCATCCAGTAAACGGCACCGGCATAATAGCGTTCGCCGTCCGCTTCAACGAAAGCCTTCATCCATCCAGGAGCCTGGATCACGAAGTTGAACATACGAAGATGGAGGATGGTGACGCGGGATGGAAACTCCTCCGGGAGATCGCCTGGAACATCCTCCATATTTACCTGGAATTCAGCTTTTTGATCGCTCGGAGATTCGAGCCATATCTTCAAGCTTCGTATATCTTCGTCTGGAGCGGTGCGAAAATACACCGCCAAGCCAAGAGACGGCAGAGTGAAGGGATAGGCCGGGCAGGCGAACCGGGGGCCCCATAGTCCCATCAGCGAGTACTTTCCTCCGAGCTCTGCTCGGATATCATCGCAAAAAAGGCACCATGCGTAGCGCTCAGACATCACCGGTGCACCAGGGTAACCACCCGCGTTGTCGGCGCCTCGGTTGTCGTTGTTGTTGCGCTCACCCGGGTTACAACTGGGCGAGGTGCTTGAACGGGAACGTTCCGATGGGCCGCCTTGGGAAGAGCGAAGTCGATATCGCGTCCAGTTGCCCATGCCAAGTCGGCGATCGTTTTCAGTGTCAGGTTCGCTGTGCCGTTCAGGCGACGGCTCAGGACCGACTTGTTGCAGCCAAGAATTCGCGCAAGGTCCGTCTTGGATACGTTCTCCGCCGTCGTCCAATCGTGGACAGCATTCCCAATTTCGAGATGCACACGTCCGATCAAATCGACGAACTTCTTGCGGCGAGCGTCGATATGCGGCCTATAGGATCTCATGTAGTGCCCCCATCACAAATTTCGGTTCGTCCAAGTGCAGACGTTCACGGCAACGGATAGCTGCTCGTACGTGTTCCCTCACGAGCCGAAAGTTCCCTTTTGTTCGCCTCTTCATTTCGCCGGAACAGGCAATGAAGTTCCTGCATGCCGGGAACCACCCGAAGACCCTGACGTCTGTCACCTTCACTTCGTAGACGCCCTGATACTGTGGATGCAGCCGGACGAAATCGCCAACTCCGCGAAAAGCCGGATCGCCGGCTATCTGGTCGAATACAGACACGACCTGTTCGATAGGAGATATGTCGCGACCGCGGTCAGCAGGTTCGAGTGGTAGGACGTCGCGCATCCAACGTTCCATTTCGGGCGTAAGAAACAGCAATCGTTCCACCTGTCGCCTGTCGACGGGATCGAGTTCCCATCGGATCAGGCCACCTAGGTTCGCAATATGTAAGGCTGTTGCCATTTAAGTCAACTGCGTATTTTCACTATATCGCACCCCCCCGGAGCGCGACCTTCATTGTGTAGAGGCGCGCCAAACGGGTTCGGGAAATCAACGGCCGGCTCTATTGCGCCAATCCCACGGCGGTGCAAACTCCCCTCGCCAAATGCCGCGACCTACCTTCCGCGCTTGGGTCTCTTGCGGCACATATTCACGACTGTAATGCCGATAGGCCATTGCCCACCCCTCGGAAACGAGCCAGGCGTTCAGGACCTCGGAACCCAGCCGACAGACGGCGACAATCCGCTTGTAATGGTCGACGTCGCGCTTTTCGCACTCGATCGGCCGGCGGCCGATGCGATCGGCGAGCGCAAGAGCGGCCTGCTGGCCGCAGCGGTAATCCTTCCCGCGCGTGTCTTTGCACAACTGGGCGGACTCGGGCGCGTCGATGCCGTGAAGCCGGATCCGCTGGCCGTGGATTTCCAGCGTGTCGCCGTCTATCACTGAGGCGACGCCGGAAAGCACGGCAGGCGCCGGCGTGGCGGCCGGGGGCGGGGGTGTGGATGAGCGCGCCGACGGTTGCGGCTGGCTGGCTCGCTGCAGGGCACGGGCGGCGTCTTCCTTGGACGCGAACGACTGACCGGCCAGCGGGCCGCGGTGGCAGTGGTAGCCGCCAGCCTTCCTGTTGTGATGGCAGCCCATCGCGTCGAGGCCGCCGCCGTGCGCCAGCAACAATGATGGCCAAAGGCACGCCGCAACGAAGGACCAGAAAAGAAGGCGCTGGGCAGTTGTGGTGCTCATGGCTACTCCGACACCCTGGAACAGGCTTCCGCGCGTACAGGCGTCGCGCGCGACCCGAAGGCGGCTATCTGGTGCCCCAGTGTCGATCCTGTGACTGGCTGCTACCCCACCCCGGACTGCTGTTTCCAGATCCATAGGGCTGAGGTGACGTGTAGCCAGGCCGTTCGGTCCCACGGGGGGCCGGATCGCCGAGCCGCTCTTGGTAACCCCCAAGCGGCGCCCGGTAGCCGCGCTGTTCATACTGGTTCCATCGCTCGGCTGAATGGCGCTGCCGTGCCTGTTCGGTGGTTTCGAGCAAATTGCGAGATTGAGCCGTTGCCGGGCTGACGCTGATGAGTGATGCCAGCATCAATCCGCACAAGGCGGCAAGGAACAGCCGCATTTTCTCCCCCCCAAAAAGTGACCCACAATCGGAAACTAGGGTCTGTACTCAGCAGCCGCACGATGGGCTGAGTGCACCGTCGCAACAGACTGCCCGCCCGCCCCTGCATCCGCAGACGCCGCCGTGCCACGAGCAACAACCGCTTTTCGCAATCTCGTCTACCGGCGCACCGCTCCGAATGATCTGTTCGCAAATCGATTGCGGCAGCGGCGTTTGGATGGACGATGCAGATGGAACAAAGGCGCCCAGCAGCACGAAAACGGCCAGCACTACCCGCATCCGTCTCATGACATCCCCCCATTACGATTTTTAGTTTAGGAAATTATTGCGCTGTTCGAGGGCGAAAGTCGAGGCGGATTATATAACCATGATTGAACGTTGACGGGGGTAACAGCCCTGTGCGCGGCCCCACTACGCCACTATTCCGTCTCACTGGTACTATCCGGCGCGCCGCGCCTCTCCCATTCAATTCCGGTGAGGAGGTTGACCTCGACCGTGCAGTCTGTGTCGAAATGGTCGGCGTGCTTCTTCAACAGCTCGCGGCCCGCCTTGACGGCTGCCTTTCGGCTAGTCGTCTGGACGCTCTCGCTGAAGACCGACTGGCCTACCCTCCCGTGACGGCCGTCCTCCCACCTGATAACCTCGACCTCGGCGCGCCATTCCCCTTTGTCCCGCCGCCGTGCCTGCTCGATCGCCAATTTCCGGCGGCAGGCATCCGCGATGCCCCGCCATAGCTCGAGCATGTCGTCAGGCTCTTGGTCGTCGAGATCCGCGACCAAGGCCTTGAGAGATGGCGGAGATAGGCGGTCGATAATCAGGCTCGCCTTGAAGACGTGATCCGACAACTCGCTCCGCGCGTTCTTGGCTTCGTAGGTCATCGGCGGCTTCCTCTCTCGGTTACCTTGAATGAACGGGGGTAGCTTGGTCGGCCGCCCAGCCTGCTCTGGCCAGATGGCGTGAACGATCAGTGTGATTTCGTGGGGGGAAAGCTTCCAGCGCTCCCGTGATTTGAGCAGCCGCTTGCTGAATTCGCTCAACGGGACGACGTTGCCTTCCTTTGGCGGCGCGAAGTCGATCGTATCCATGATCAACCCACGGGCGCTCCTGGGCAAAAACCACCTCCCGGACTTGTCGAAATTCCAGTATGACCCGCGAGCCGATTCCAACCTCACTGGCTTGCGCGCGTCGAGAGTGACATACGCGTCAACCGCGCGGACGCGTTTGCTCGCAAATTGGGGGAGGCGAGTTCGGCCAGTGATCAGCTCTTGAGCGACGCGCTGCGACACGCGCCAAAGCCCGTCGTTTTCATCGAGCAGGAAGAATCGAAGACCCCAGGCGTCCACCACGGATCCCCCTTTCCACGCGGCAGCGCACGCAGAAAGAGTACCGCGCAACGGGTCCGGGTTCTACCTGGATTTAGGCCTTTTTCAACCTGACTCCCGGGCCGCCGCCATTTTCGGGGATGAATATGACGCCGGCGGCTTCGATCGCCCTGGTGATGGCGCTGAGCGTCGAACTATGCGCCCGCAATTCGCCGGGCTGCGTTTCCAGCCTCTTGATCGTCGGCAGGGACACTCCTGCCTTGCCGGCCAAGTCCTTCTGCTCCCACCGCAGGAGCATCCGGGCGGCCCTGACCTGTTCGCTTGTGATCAAAATGATACCTCAGGTATTGCAATTGATCTGAGAATATATGATACTTCAGGTATCACAGCCTAGCAAGGAGAAGCTCCATGTCTAAGATTTCACGTCGTGATGCGCTCAAATACTCCGGCATGCTGGCGGCCAGCGCTGCCGCAGCCGTCACGGCTGGCGCGTTATTCCCGGCGGCGGCCGCGCCGAACTCGGACGCCACGCTGATCGCCCTGGAACGAGAGTATTGGGACACGACGGGAGAAACGTGCACCGTGCAAAACGAGTATGACGCCATCACGATGCCAAAGCGGCCCGACATCCTTTACTGGCCGGGCTATTTTTATGAGCCCGGATGGGAGGTTTTGCCCGACGATCCCAGGGCTCCTTTCACGACGCGCCACGATATCGACCGGTTCTTCACCGGCACGGCCCCGACGCTATGGCGGGCCGGGGCGCCCGAGGAAATCGCGGCCAGACACCAAGAGACCTTGGTTGCGTTCGACAAATACGAAGCCGAATGCGTCGCCGCCAAAAAGCATCCCCGCGCCGTGGAGCTCGCCCGCAGGATCGACGCCCTCGGAAACCGGGCTGAGGAGATCTTGCGAAAGATCATCGCTACGCCGGCTGCCGGTCCCGCCGGATTCGCGGTCAAACTGCGGCTCGGGACGAACACCCTCTTTGAGCCTGAACAGCGCGCCAGCTACCTGAAGGGCGAGTGCAAGAGCATGGACGATGCGGCGCTAATGTCCGCACTGATAGACTGCGAAAGGATGGCCCGCACGCCGTATCCGTCAGACGCCGCGGCCGCCTGACCGCAAAGGTTAACGACAAAATCTTTTCTTCCTGCCCCGCCTCGCGCGGGGCCTTTTATCAACCGGGCCTACCCGGGATGCCGCCGATCAGTTTTGTCAATTCGCTCCGCCTGCGCCGTAGACGCGTTAAGGCCCCGCGAAGCTGGTTCCTGGTTTCGGCCCGGCGCACGTCGTAATAGGCATCCCACATATTCGCCCGCGTTTCCTCGAGCAGTTCCTGAAAATCGTCGCTCCGACAGCTAACGTCGATGGCCTCGTCCAGGTCTTTTTCCGATTCCATCTCAAAGGGGCGTTCTTCGGGTTCCTCGTCGAGACGCGGCCACTGCTCGTCCGTAACCCCTATCCCATCCAGCCCAACGCCTTTTTCGATGATACAGGATTGGCCGTCCTCCAATCGTCGCCCCCCGAAAAAGCGATTCCGATCGTCATATGCATCGATGGCCGCGAGCAGGTTTCCGATCATCTTGTCTGTGGGAAATTGGACATGCGCCGGGATCTTCAACTCAACCGAAAATCGGTAGCTCATCACCTTGTAGGGCTTTGCCTCCATGATCGTGTCTCCCGCTACTGATACCCTGAGAGGCTATCACGGTTCGTTGTCTCCTCGAACCAGTGAGGGGGTTATGCC
Organism: Rhodospirillales bacterium; assembly: GCA_014859895.1. Taxonomy (GTDB): domain Bacteria; phylum Pseudomonadota; class Alphaproteobacteria; order Rhodospirillales; family Shumkoniaceae; genus Shumkonia. The sequence goes on along the minus strand of JACZKS010000147.1, from coordinate 120,799 downwards.
CCCTTCCAATATCGTTTTCGGCTAGGGCTTTTTTTTGGGCACGTGCCGCCGTAGAATTTCCCGGTGGAAGACGCCCTATGCGCGTCATGACCCTCAACGAGGCATATGCGTCCGTGACGGCACCTCCCGAGGGATTAGGCGAGCGGATCGACACTTCAGAGCTTAGCGTTCTCCCTAACAACGGCCTGACGTAGGCGGGTCGACCAGGTGCCGGGACCCGTGTTCTTTGTACGTAGCCCTCGCGCGTGCACGCGCACGCGAGGCAGTGGAAGCCGGTTCGTGGACGCAGATTGGAAGGTCGGCGCTATGAAACGTTACCTCATTCTATTCCTCAGTCTCCTGGCAGTTGGCGGATGTGAAACGGCGTCCCAAAGCGCAATCCGCCATACCGACCTTCGCCTTTTCGTAGATGATCTCAACAGATCGATGGAGGCGGCAGCGGCAGAGAAAGAAGGCCATTTCAGCAGTGTGATCTACAGGCGCTACTCGGACCGGCCGTTCAAAGACTTGCCTACGCCTGAGCTCGTCGAGGTGGGGATGGCTCAGAACGCCATCGACAAGGTGTACAACCCCGGCTCAACATTGCCCGCCGGCGAGCGGAGCGCGGTGCTCTCGGAATATGCTGCGAAAGGCGTTCCGCTGGCGCAGTTTGCATGGGGCGGCGAGATCTTGTTGCGGACGCACGAAAGCGCGTTGGGCGCCGAGTATGTTCGTCGATCCGCGCTGCAGGGCTGCCCACCAGCCCAGGCCCTTCTTTCGTACCTCTATTGGAAGGGCATCGGGCTAAGCCGCGACAAGACCCGTGCTTATGGATGGGCTGATTCCGCAAGCTATGCCGGACTGGATTCCGCGACACGGCTGAGAGCCGAAATTGGACCTGCCTTGAACCCGGCGCAACTGCAAGAAGCAAAGGCGATTTCGGCGGCCTGGCGCCAACAATGATCGGACACCGAACCCTGAATGATCGATAGCGGGGCTGACGGCACAAATTTCCGAGAACGCATCTCCGGGATCTTCGGCCCACAAGGCCGAAACATCCACGGGGTCGGTCCGCGCCTCGTCAACACGACCACGCCATTGGCGATCGAGCCGGAAGCTGGTGCCTGGGAGAGTTGGGGAAGGGAACGGCGGGCAGGGCCAGCAGAGGCTAATTTTCGGGGAGATGAACGTACGAAGGTAGTAAACCCTTCACACCGAGGCCCGATCTGCCTTCCTCTCGTGTGCCCGTCGCGTTTGCCGTCAGAACGGCATTGTCGCCGCGGCGTGGATTTCGTGTAGTCGAAAAGTGGCTGGGTCCTGCTTCTTCGGATCAGCAAGCAGAAAGCATGGCCGACGACAACGCCTACCGGTTCACCTTCGGTTTCGGCTGCGGTCGCCCTGGTCAGCCCATCGTTGCCCCCTTGAGCAGGAAAATCGCGCACAGGATGAAAACGATGACGCCAACCACAACAGGCGTATCCGTTATCGTCCCCAAGCGCCTTTGGATCAATCGCCAAGGGATGACTACGAGTGCCGGCAGCGCGATAAGGGCTAAGGCTCCACCAGCGATCAAACTTAAACTGACAGGCCACGAACGAGGTCCCAAGATGAGGCCGCGAGTGGCAAACTGGACATAACCTGAAGCAACTAGCGCCAGGATGAACAGGGCGACGAGGGCATGCCAAGCGCGAATGTAGGTGCCGCCGTTTGAATGACCTTCACGAACCGTCCGCATATTGTAACCCCTCGGTCAGATATCGCGAACTGCGCCGGGAAATCCTCCGGCAAGCTTCTCGAGTTTCTCACTCCCTCGTTGCAGGCGTGCCACGGCCTTACGGTCATCGCCCCTTATTTCCGCGCCGTCGACGTCGTGGTAGGCGATCCACATCCGAACACTTACCTCGTCCAAATTCTCCAGGATTTCTTCGCAACGGCAACCAATTTCGATAGCCTCGTATCGGCCCGTGGCGGGTTCTTTCAAATCCGTTCGGGATTGAAGTTTTTTGAAGTGGAAGCGCATCCGCGAAACTAAAGCAATATGAAGGAAAACCCTATGCGCGAGACTAAACCCTTATGAACCTGATTGGTCCGCGCCGGAGATCATATTCCTCAGAAATCCGCCAATCTTGGTGCGCGCGACCCACCACCGTACTAAACCAGGATGAACCTGATTGCGCCCGGCGACGGTGCCCCCGCCGAACACCCCTATGCGGCGCCGAGATCTACGCCGCGCCGGGCCGCTGTTCCGGTATCCAGGGCGTCCCGTTCCGCACGTCTTGGGCCCGTGATCGGTCCGCAGCCGAACCGTTCCCACCACGCCAGGATTGCCAGGGCGTCGGCCTCGTTGTCGTCACGCGGGGATAAGCCCCGACTGCGGCACCATGCCAGGGCGGCCTTCTTCGCTTCGGTGCGCTTCATCCCGCCATTGCCGAGAATTGCCTTTCTCCATTGCCCCGGTGTTACTTCCGCGCGGGCAATTCTCCAGCCGAAGGCGGTTTCATGCGCGACGAATACAAGATGGGCCGGCAGTCTGGCGAGGTCGGATTTTCCGGCCGCAAAGGGCCTTTCGATCACAACGACGTCGGGCGTCGTATCTCGGAAGAGGTCGACCAGGTCCATGCGGAAATTGAAGCCCAGCTTACCAAAGTCATCAAGATGGCCGGACAGGTCCAGAACGCCGGACCGACCCTCGCTAGACGCCCAACCCGTCTTGCTGCTGATATCGAGGGCCAGGGCTTTCATGCTATGCCGCTCTTCCGGCTTTTGCTCGATCCGGATCCCGGAAGTGCGGGCCGTGAGGGTCAAGCCAGAGGCCGGGTGCCGCGGCGTTCCCCACGTTCTGATACATGGTATGCCGGCTCTCCTCCATTTCGAGCCATGCACCCTTGTCCTCCTTCTCGCGGTGCAGCGTGAAATACTGGTCACACGCGAGCTTCAGGCCTTCGCCGCCGCGGGTGTTCCCCGTCTGGTTAACCTGCGCGGCCGTCAAGAAGAACACGCCCTCGCGGCGCGCGGTATCGGCCATCCATTGGGCAACTTCACGGAGGTGCCATTCTTCGGAATCCCGCGGCGACTTCCCGCCGACCAGCTGCCAATAGTCGAGCACCACGCCCTTGATGCCTCGGGCCGCGATGTGGCGCGCAACCATGGCGCGGATCTGTTCGAAGCTGGCGCCGGGCGCGCCTTCGTAGATCGTCGCGTCGGGTGTGGTCACGGCGTACTGGGCAACGCGCTCGGCAAGGTGCGGATCGTCGCGCGTGAGAAAGCGGATCGAGTTGAAGCCGCCGGCCCGCGCCGCATTGCGTTGCTCGATTTCGGCAGGTGACATTTCCAGGGCGATGAAGGCATGCCGCACGCCGGCAGCGTTGAGGTTGTGCGAAATGCTCCCCAGAAGGATCGTCTTGCCAACCTTCTTCCGGGCAGCGACGCCGTAGAGCTTCCCGGCGAACAGGCCGCCTCCCATCGCTTCATCGAGGCTGGGAATTCCCGTCGAGTAACACGGCAGCGCTTTCCCGAGGCCGGCGACGATGGCTTCGGCGACTTCGCGTTTCGATTGCCCCTGCCGCACGCCGTCGCCGGCGAGCCGCTGGAGATCGCGAACCAAGGCGGCCACGAGCTCATCCCCGCTGCGGTCGAAATTGCCAGCGTCACGCGCCGCGGCTTCGGCGATGGCCACCAGCCGGCGCCGGTTGGAAAGATCGCGCACGAGTTCGGCCGCCGCCTCTGCCGAGCTGCTCGGGATAACCTGGCTGGCCAACTCGCGAATGTACTTTTCGCCGCCGACATCCTCGAGCTCCCCGGCGTCCACCAGTCGTTGGGCCAGGCTGATTGGTGACGCCTCCTGCCCCTGCCGGCGCAGAGCGTCGATTTCCCGCCAGATGCGATCATGCCCCGCGAACGCGAAATCGTCGGAACGGAGATAGGTGAACCGCTTCGAGACGCGGGGGTACAGCATCACCCCGCCGATGACGATCTGTTCGGCCTGGACGTTGACCAGCTTCGCTATTGGCTCAAGGATGTGGGTATCGTCGTTCATCGGTACCCCCACTCCCGAGCCCGCTGTTCCGCTTCCGGCGTACCGATGGCCGGCGCCGTCGGGCGGGCGGTTCCGTTGGGCTTCGCGGCCTTCAAGACTGCCTTCAGCCAGGGAATTGGATCCTGAATGTCGGGCTTGGCCTGCAAGCGGGTGAAGGCGTCGACGATTTCACCGTCCGCATGATCTTTGCGGAGGCCGCCGAGAATGCGGCGGGCTTTTCCGTCGTCCATCGCGTACCGCTCAGTCAGGATCTTCCGGCACGTCGAAAAGATGACGACGCGGAGACTGTCGGCCTCGATCTTTTCCTCATCGGAATAGGCGCCGGGCGCAGTCTCTTTAGAGACTGTATGTGATTGTGTAGGGTTTTGGTTAGGCCATTGTTTTTCCACAATTCCAACCCCCGAGACATCCAATTTATTCGGAATAAATCCGCCATTCGCTTTCGGGGGCCTTCCGCCCTTCGCGCCATTGGCCCTGTGCCTAGCGGCGATCGCCAGTTCTTCCATCGCCCGATTGTTCACGAGATGGCCGTTGATCAGATGGAGTTTTTCCTTGGAAAGCAGTTCATCCAGAACAGCGCGCATGGTCCGCACCTGCTTATAGCCGCCGAGTTTCCTCAACTCGTCCTCATCCTCTTGCCCGTTGAACGGGAGGGGGCCGCCGCGGGCATAGATGGCGCAAAGGATGTCCGCATAAAATCCGCGCGCCCGGTCGGAAAGGACGCGGGTGTCGACCAGCCAGTTCCGGGGATACATCGGGAACCAAGCCAGCCCAGTCATCCCCGCCTCCTTTGGAGCGCCGGCGCCTCATCGGCCACCTGGGGGCATCGGGATTGTTCCAGATCGCCGCACTCAGCTAACCGGTCCCAATCGAAGAATTCGATCCGTTCGCCGTTCGGAAAGGTCCAACCTCGGAGAAGCACCACGGCCTCGCGCAGCCACCGGCGACCCTTTGGCGTCACCGGCAGGCGAAGAACGTTCAAGGCTTCGGGGCGGATCATCACGATGCCTGCGGTACCCGCTTGCGAGGAAGGGGCGCGCCCCACCAGCCGTGCATCAACGCCAGCTCGTTGATCTGCACAATGCCCTGTCCTGCCGCACGCATCGTCTGCGGGTCCCCGGCCTCGAACGCGGACTTGCTCAGGGCCTCGAGCGCGCGCTTGGCGAACTTGGCTTTGTCGTGAAGGTGGAAAGGATCGCTTGAATCGCTTGGCAGGCGGCCGAGCTTCAGGGGCGACGTTGCGGAAGTTGTCGATTTGGTGTAAGAAGTTCGCATCGTGATTCTCCTGGCCGGGAGTTGCGAATAGCTAAAAGATTTCGGCGCCGATCGGTTTGCACCCGGTCGGCGCTTTCCTTTGCGGAGCGGGGATAAGGCGAGTTGTCGCTGTCGTCGTCTGCGTCACCCGCGAGGTGCCGGGGGCTATCGACAACAGTTTCTCCGTTCGGAACCTCAGCGATCCAATCGAGGAACCGCTCGGGCATGTTGTCGATGACCTGTTGAGCCCCGTCTGAAATCTGGACCCCTTTTTCGCGGAGATAACGGCAGAGAAACGTCTTGGTAGAGGCGATGTAGCCCACAGCGTTCCAATACGTCTCATCTCCGCGCTTTTTGGCTCGCAGGACGATCCACTGGTTTTTGTCGTACCCGAGCGCCCAGCCGTCGCAGAGGCGCAGGTAAGCGTTCTCCGATATCGGATTTGTCGTCGCCATCGGGCACACCCTCCGGCCGGTGGTTATTGGAGATAGCCGCGCCCGGCGGCGCGCAGGGGCGAGCCCATGGCCTGCATCGGGTTGGGCCGATCCTCCAATATCGATTCCGCGGGGCCCCGATTGATCATCTGGCGCAGGAGCTGGACCTGCTCGGGCGTGGCGACGCCTTCGGCAACGGCCCCCATGGCGTCCAGTACGTCCTGGCCCCAGAACTGCACCGTCTCCGGGTTCATGACGTGCTCGGTTTCGTGAGCGGTGATGCGGACCGGTTCGATCTCTGGCGAACCCCTGTTGGGGATCGGGCCTCCCATGCGGTAGGTCGACGGGTCTCCGCCATGGCCCTCCGAGCTGCCGCCATGGCTGTTGTCGGAGTTCGCCGAGGTGCCACCGCTATCGGCCTCGCTGGGACCCTGGGCACCACGGCCGCTGTCGTCGGTGTCGGTGGTTGTGCCCGCGTTGGGGTCCCCGACACTGGGGCCGGCTTCGTCGGAACCGCTGTAGTCGGGTTGCGGCGTGTTGTAGCCTCGCGCGGTGGGATCACCTTCGATGGCGGCCCTGTCGTAATCCGTCACGCCGAGACCGGTCATGTCGCTGGGGTCAAAGTCCCTGTCCGCATTCGGTGTTCCCGCAATTCCTGCGGCGCGCTTCAGTTCTTGCTTCGACAGTGCCTGCTCGGCACGGTCCAGTTCTTCCTTCGTGAAATAATCAAGGCCCCTGGACAAAGGACCGATCGCGCCGACAGGAGTTGCACTCGCCAAGACCCCGACAGCCTTCTTTCCCAGCTCCTCCGCGTTCGTCGGCATGCCGATCCCGAACATGGCCTGATTGAGGGCGCGGTTCTCATATTCCCTGTCGATCTCGTCACGGTTCATGTCGGTGTACTGCTTCCCAACCGGATCGGTACCGGGCCCGTCGCTCTCGGTGGAAAGGCCAAGCCCGACGCCACGTAGCGGGGACGCGACCGCGGCCGGCTCCTCCTCGACGTTGCCGGTGGTGTCCAGGGTCTGGGACACGAACCCGGGGAAGCGCGAGGTCTTGAACCGAGTCGAGGTGAAACTCTTGCGGGGGTCGAGGGTGTTGGTGGCCATGGTGCAATCTCCGTCAGGTAAGGGGTGGGGCAGCGCGAAGCAGGTGATAATGAAGGTGATGCTGTTACCGACGCCCTGGGCGACGGCGACGGTGATGGTCAGCCTTAGGCCTTGGCGCGCAGGCGATCCGCATATGCGTGGAGCGATTCCACGACGACCAGGTGGCGCTTGCCGAGCTTGACGCTTTCGACGTTGCCGGCATCGATGATCTGGTACATGCGCGTCCGGCCGATACCGAGTGCTCTGGCTGCGGTTGGGATGGGCGCGAGGATGCGATCAGCAAGCCCATCGATTACAGGCTCGTCCTGACGCGCTAAGTTTGTTTTGAACATTCTGGGGTCTCCTGCACTCTGAGGCGACCCCAATTGGCCGCCTCGAATAAGGCGACCGTTATTATTCACGTGCGTTTGGGAATTGCACGCAAGAGGCTCTGGGTTTTAAACGGGTTTATCTTCCAGCCCGTCTTAGGGCCTCCAAGGCCCGTCCGCCAAACTCCCGCCACGCCTCCCGCACCATCGATTTCTCAACATCAAGGTCTATCGCAACGAAATCCAGCGCATAATCAATGGGCATTGGGCGCGAACCGCAGCCAATTTTCTCGGCAACCAAAGTCGCGATCCGCATTTGCCGCTCGTTCTTTTCCGATTCTTCCCAGCTTGAACGTTGACCTTGGCCCATGCGTTCGACCCCAAACGCTTGACCGAGCGAAATCTTGTCTGCTCGACCACACTCCCCATTCTCCCATGTCATCCAAGCTAGGTAGGCCGCACGAACCGCCCACCAAGGAACAGAAACCGGCGTCTCCGGTGGCACGCCGTCAAAATCGCCTGCTGGATCCGGCGATTGCTGAAGGATCTGATTGGCCACAAGCTTCAACGCCGTGAAGGCGTGCCACCGGGCACCTTCCTTCAAGTAGAACTCCCGGGCCGCGTCCAAGTCACGTTGAAGGGTCTCAGGGCCGGCGTCGACCCCCATCTCGTCCAGAAGCTTCGCATGCAGCTCACTGGCCTTTTCTCCGCCCTTGACCATGGCTAGGCGCCCATGGCCGGCTTCGGGAAATGCTCGATGATGTTGGGACCCTCCACAGGCTGAGCCTTGTATTTCGGAACGCTGTGTTCGGCCCAAAGCTCGGCCCGTGTTTTAGGGCAGAGCAATCTAGATCCGGACCTATGGGGGCTCCTCTCCGATGGCCCGCAGAGCTCGTCCAACTCCCTCTCGAGCCGCCCTGCCCGTTCGGAGGGGATGGGCAACAGTTCGGCATCGAACTCCTCTCCCGTCCACTCGTTCGGAAATTTGGCCCGCCCAAGCCTGTCGATGGCATCCTTGAAACTACAGTAACCATCCAGAATGAACATCATGCCTCCGCTTGACACGCCGCATAAAATCGACGGGGAAAGCCGGTGCGGTACCGGCCTTGTCGGGAGCGACCCTATCCCCGTCGAACCATCAACCGGCCTTGGCCCGCATCGGCACGACCTTACCGGACGCCTTCACGGCGCCGCAGTACCGAGCCCAATCATCCATGAGCCGGCGCCGCTTCTTGAACAGGTCGCCGCGGCGATAAGCGGCCTCGACCTTGTCTCCGACGGCGTGGCCCAGCGCCATCTCCGCAACTTCGCGCGGGTAACCCGTCATCTCGGCTGCCCAATCCCTGAAGGTCGATCGGAAGCCGTGTACGGTCAGATCATCACGCCCCATGCGCCGCAAGAGCTTCAGCATCGCCATGTTGGATAGGTGCTTTCCCTTCCTGGCCCCGGGGAACGCGAAATTGTACCGGCCTGCGCCCAGCATCTTCATCTCGGCGAGGATTTCCAATGCGCGCGCGGAAAGTGGCACCCGATGCTCCGTCTTCGTCTTGGTGCGATCAGCTGGGACGGTCCAGACGGTATCGCCAATTTCCGCGCAGCGAGCTCCAATCACTTCACCCGTCCTGGCAGCCGTTAGGATCAGAAACTGCAGCGCACTGGCCGCTATGCCCCCTTGGGCGCGAAGATCCGCCATGAACCCGCCGATGTCGGCATAAGGCAGCGCCGGATGGTGCTTTACCGTCTGGACTCGCGACCGCTTGGGCAGAAGGTTTGAGAGATGGCCACGCCAACGGGCGGGGTTTTCGCCCCTGCGGTAGCCGCGTGCGGTTGCCCAATCGAGGACGGATTCGATCCTGCCCCGCACCCGCGTGGCTGTTTCTGGCTTCTTGGCCCAGATTGGTTCCAACACCTTCATGACCAGAGCGACGTCTACCTCGTGAACGGAAGTGTCGCCAAAGATCGGGTAGACGTAGCTCTCAAGCGTGGCGGTCCACTGTGCCGCATGCTTCTCGTTGCTCCATCCCGTCTTGTGGGCAGCGATGTAATCGGTTGCCGCCTTCTTGAAGGTGATCGCCTTTGCTGCCTCGAATCGGGCACTGGCGCGGGTGGCTTTGCGATGGTCGATTGGATCGACGCCATCGCTACACAGGTTCAGAGCGTCCCTAGCCTTGTCCCTGGCCTGGGAAAGGGAAACGGCACGTAGCGAGCCGAGGCCCATCTGCCGAGCCCGGCCGTCGAGCATAAATCGGAAGATCCACGATTTCGCGCCGGCGTCCGACACCTGCAGGTAGAGCCCTCCACCGTCCGAGTATAGGCCCGGCTTTTTCTCCCTCAATACCGCTAAAGCAGACAATTTTGAAATTTGCCGACCCATTTTCTACCCACTAAGAAACCCACAAATGGAGCGTGGATTGTAGCACACGGCTACGGATGGGGGCAAACGCTAACGGGAAATTGTGCTTGAAATTCCAATCGTTAGCTAAACGTTAGTGGATAGGCATGGACATAGGAAATCATATGTACGGCGGACACCCCCTCCGCCACTAACTTTCCGATTTCGGATAATTTCCCATAAGAATCCGGGGCGACGGAAATTTCCCCGGCTTTCCGCGGGGCTTTGCAGGGGCTTTCGTCTCTTCCCGAACCGGAGAAGGATCGTGTGGACCTGACGGTGGGTGCCGGGGCTCCATTTTCTCCGCGGGCTGGCCGGATGGTTCGGGTTGGTGGGGGTTTGAGGGGACTCAGGCGAACCCCAGCAGGGCCTTCTGGTCGGTCCAGGCAAGCGGCAGGTCGGTGCGCCTGAGCAGGACTTCCGCGGTGAGGTCGACAGGCTGGTTTCCAGCGAGAATGGACTCGACGATGTCGGGGGCGAGGAAGGCCAGCGGCAAGAGGCGCCCGACATACCGGTCGCTCATGCCTTCCGCTTGAGCGATGGCGGCAAAGGATTTGGCACGCCCAGCAAGCACGTCGTTGAACCATCTGTGAGCGCGGGCTACTGCTTTGGTCAGCGGCCGGTCTATCGGATCTGTGTGCCGGCAGCGTTCTTGCCCTCCGGCAAAGGCGGGGAGAGCCGCCATCGGACTCCCGCGGCACGATGAGGCTGACGCTTAACCGTAAAAGGTATACCTTGCAAGGTAAGAGTGAGGAATGAGCCAACCCAGAAAGGTTTTGCAGGCCGCCTTCTTTGTGACCGACACAGGCAAGCGGCCGGTAAGGGACTGGCTCATGGAACTGACGCCGCAGGACCGCAAATCCATCGGCGAGGATATCGCCACGCTGGAATTTAGCTGGCCCATCGGCAAGCCCAAATGCTCGCCCATCCGTGGCGTCAAGGGGCTCTACGAAGTCCGCTCCAATATATCGTCGGGCCGGATCGCACGCATGAAGGAGGTGCAGCGCCATGGCTAAGAACCCACAGATCGGAGAAAGCTTCGAGAGCTTCCTGCGCGACGAGGGCATTTACGAGGAGGTCACCGCGACCGCCATCAAGCGCACGTTGGCGCTTCAGATCGAGCAGGAGATGGCGGCGCAGAACATCTCCAAATCGGAGATGGCCCGCCGCATGAAAACCAGCGCCACGCAGCTTGGCCGGTTGCTTGATCCGAACAACGACCGCATCCAGCTCGACACGCTGGTCCGGGCTGCCTCGGCTGTCGGCAAGCATCTGTCGGTCAGCCTCGTTTGAGCCCTCATGGCCGAGATGCATTTGATAGACAAACATGACAGGCCGGTCAGCCTGCGCGTCTACGCCATAACCCCCCGACTGACCCGGTGCAGCGGCGCGATGATGTCGGGTTGGCACGAGCACCACGCGTCGGTTCCACTTTCCTGATCCGCGGGAGAATCTGTTCCGATGAGCGAGTATCAATATTACGAATTCCAGGCGATCGATCGCCCTCTGGCGCGCGGCGAACAGGAAATGTTGCGTTCCATTTCCTCGCGTGGGCGCATCACGGCAACGAGTTTTTCAAACCATTACGAATGGGGCGACTTCAAGGGTGATCCCAGGCGGCTGATGGAGAGCTGTTTCGACCTCCACCTCTATTTCGCCAATTGGGGAACTCGACGGCTCATGATCCGTGTCCCCGAGCGCCTTGTCGATCGCGGAGGGCTTGCGGACTTCCTGAACGAGGTCGACTGGGTAAAGACATGGATCTCGGCCCCTCATCTGATCATCGACATCTGCCGGGACGAAGTCGAGCCGGACGACGATCAATGGGACGACGGCGCCGGGTGGCTCGCCGCCCTTGCCCCCTTGCGCGGCGATCTCTTGTCGGGTGACCTACGGTTGTTCTATCTGTTGTGGCTCTCGGCGCTGGAGGATGGTTTTCTGCGCGACGAGACGCCGGAGCCTCTGCCCGGCATCGGCCCAATGACGGGGGCGCTCGATGCCGCGGCGGAATTCTTCGACATCGATCCCGATCTGGTTCAGGCCGCGGCTGCTGTCTCCCCGGATGACGGCGAACTGTCGCCCGAGGCGATGCGCGACTTTCTGGCCACGCTTTCCGAACAGGAAAAGACCGATCTTCTGGCGCGCCTGATGGAGGGCGATGCCCATGTCGGCTCCGAACTTCGTCGGCGGGCCCGCGAGCGGTCGGGCAGACCGGGCGGCGCCCGCCGCACCGTCGGCGAGTTGCGCGAGATGGCGCGGGAGATACGCATGGCGCGCGACCGTCTCGAGGCCGAACGGCGCGAAGCGGAAGTGCGCCGCCAGGCCGAAGAGGCGGAAAAAGCCCGCCGCGCCCGCCTCGATGCGCTGAAGCGGCGGGGATCGAGCATCTGGCAGGACATCGAAGCCGAAATCGGGCGCCGCAACGCTTCCGGCTATGACCGTGCCGTCACGCTATTGGCCGACCTCAAGGCCATTGCGTCGGAGCAGGGAGCCATGGCCGATTTTTCGAACCGGCTTCGCACTATCCGGGAGCGCCATGCGCGCAAAGGACAATTCATCACGCGGCTGCAAGGGTTGTGATGTGCTCGCGGCCTGTTTTTCCCGTAGCCTCATGCGGGCTTGGGTTTTTACCGATCGTGAAGAAGGGATTTCAATGGATTCGATCCTTGTCAAAGCGGGCGGCGTCGATATCGCGGCGATTGGCTACCCCGCGGTTCGCGAGGCATTCAACGAAACCTTGCAGCTTTGCGTCGATAAACTCTCGAAAGCGGATTTGACGCTGGCCCGTAAAATTCTCGGCCAGGCCGCGCTTGATGACGCAGAGCCCGGTATCCACGAGATGCTGGCCGATACGGCGCTATATTCTCGCAAAGGGCCGCCTGGTATGCGTGCCGGTGCGCGACGGGCCATCGACCGCATTGCGCCGAAACTCTCCGTCAAGCGCGATCCGCTGAAATCGGCGATCGCCGCGCGCCTGGGCAGGCTTCTTTCCGGCGAACCCGCTCCCAAGCGCGGGCGCAGGGCCGTTTCCTCATGAGCGGCGGGATCGAAGACCAACTCAAGGCGCTCGACAAGGACGCATTGGCGGCTCTTCTTCTGAAGCGCACCGGATTTGACGAGGATTTCCGGCTCTGGCTCACGGCGGAACTGGTGACGCTTGCAGCGCGGGAAAAACGAACACCGCTCGATCCGGAACCGTTTCGCCGGCGCGCCGAGGCGCTGCTGGAAGCGGTCCATAGCGGGCGGCGGGGGCGGCATTGGGATGACGGGAGCTCGAGTGTCGATGAAGCGGCGCTCGAAGAGCTGATCGGCCAGGCCGGGCCGTTTCTTTCCACCGGCGACGGCGCCAACGCTGGCGATCCTGAAGCCCGTCGCCGGAGCCTTGGCGGAATATTGGCCCGAATGCGCCGATTGGGACGAAACCCTGCATGAATTCTTCCCCGTGCTCGACCGGATGATCGCCCAGGCCGTCCTGATGGAGGGGATCTCCCGTGAAGCGCGCGACGATCTCGCCGACGAACTGAGCGGCTGGCAGGACGAGGTCACCGAATATGGCGCCGACGGTGCCTTTGCCGTCGCCATCGCGGCTTCCGCGCAGGGCTGGGACGAGCCGGGCCTCGGGGATGCCCTCGCTGGGCGGGCGCGCGTATGGCCGCCGGCCGGAAAATGCGATTGGCTTGACGGCAAGCTGACGGCGGCGCGGCTTGCCGCGCTCGAGGCCATGGGGCGCACGGATCATTTCCTCAACCTGTCCAAGGCCGCCGGGCGGCATTGCGATCACGCCGTGATGCTGGCGAAGTGCGAACGTTTTGACGAAGCGATCGAGATAGCACGCGCAAGGTTGCGCGATCCGGACGATGTTTTGCGCCTCGCGGAAACACTTTTGGAGAAGAACCGGCGCGATGTGGCCTTTGAGCTTGGAGTCTGGGGATTGTCATTGCCGCCGGAGAAGACGGGAAATGGGGACGCGCGCATGCATGGCGGGCACGCTCTCGCGCGCTGGCTGCGCGTCCAGGCGCAGGCAGCAGGCCGGCCGGACCTTGCCATCACGGCGGCGCGGGCGGCGTTCGAGGAAAGCTTTTCCCGGGAGGATTTCTGCGCGGCGAAAGATCTGAGCACGGCTGCGGAATGGCCGGACATGCGCGCGGCGCTTATGAGGCGCCTTATGGACGCCGATTATGCGCATGACCGTCTCGATATCCTTCTCGATGAGAATCTGATCGACGAAGCCGTGGCCGCCGTCGAGCGCAAACGTGGCGACTTTTTCAGCCCGTATGATGGAACGCTGATGCGACTGGCGGATGTCGCCTGCGCCCGCCATCCCGATTGGACGATCGGCTTCGCCTTCCGCATGGCGAACCCCATCATGGAGGAGGGGCAATCCAGCCGTTATGATCTTGCGGCGCGGTGGTTGGAGAAGGCCGCGCGCGCCCACGCGGCGACGGGAAAAAGGGACGAATGGCGCACCCGCCTCGACGCGCTCATCGAAACCCATCGTCGCAAGCACAAGCTGCGCGCGTTTCTGGAATCCTTGCGAAAGGCGGGATGAGCGCGAGTTGAACGCCTGGCCCCCCCGATTCGGGAAAAATGGCAAGGTCGTTTCTCGGGGGAGGCCGGAGACAGAGAGGTGCAACTTGGCATTGCCGGGTCAGCGCCGCAACGACCCCTGAAACGAAGCAGGATGCCCTTCGAAGCTTTAGCGTAGAAGGGCTCTCCCGTGCATTTTGTCTATCTTATCGAAAGCTGTGCCACGACGGGCGAACGGTATGTTGGCGTGACCGCGGATCTCAAACGTCGGCTTCAGGATCACAATATCGGCAAGTCCCTTCATACCCCGAAGTTCAGACCATGGCGTCTCGTGACTCACATCGCCTTTTCCGATCGGGCGAAAGCCGAAGCGTTTGAATTCTATCTTAAGTCCGGTTCCGGTCACGCCTTCGCAAAAAAAGCGGCTGTGGTAAGATCGTAGGTTCGTCGCGGCCCTTTGCCATCCCCGACGTCACGCGGCGTCGATCTTCTCGGCCAGCCAGACCTCGATCAGGGATTGATAGGGAACGTCCCGCTTGTTGGCGGCGATCTTGATCTGCTCCCGAAGATCGACCGGCAGCCTAACGGGGCTCCCTGATCTTCAGTTCCCGCCACATCCAGGCCGTGTCATAGGGCTTGTGGCCCTGTCCGGCAGCGCGGCGGAATTCCGAGTTCTCCAGCTGCTTGAGCCAGTCGACGACCTGTGCGCGTCCCTTCTTGGTCTTCACGGCCTGACGCGGCGCCTTGCCGTCGAGGAGAGGGATCGGGTCATCGAGAGTGCGCCGGTAGTGGTCATCCAGGTAGGTATGGAGAACCTGTTCGGCCGCCTCGGGTGGCAGGTCGAGCTCCGTGGGGGTCGACCCGGGGCGCTTTTCGAGCATCTTCTCCAGATCCTGGTGCGACGTCAGGGGGCTTCCCGCCAATGCACCCAGGTGGCAGGCCAGCAGGTCGCGCGCCCTCTCGGCACGTTCCCTGGAGTTGGTGGTGAGGATAAGCGCATTGCCCGCAATCTCGGCGTTGCCGAGACTGATGCGGCCGGCCTCGTTTTCCGATCGGTAGGTCAATCCCTCCTGCCGGTTTTGCGACATCCTTTGCGATGGCGAGCCGCGGTCGTGCCATGTCCAGCGCGAGGCGTCGGGCTCGTCCCTCTCAAACCCGACGATCCCGTCAAGGACGGCGGCAACCTTCGCCTCGTCCCCCTTGATCGGGAAGCGGACCTCCGAGAACACGATCTCGTCGCCATCGGTATTGCGGATTTCGGGTATGGGGGCGAAAGCCCGGTCCAAGGTGTCGATCAGCCAAGCCTGGGTGAACAGACAGGGAGCCATGGTATCGAGAATCATCACTCGCACGTCGTGGTCGTCGATCTCCGCCGGTTCACCCTGCTTCTTCGCTTCCCTGCGGAGTTTCGTCCTGAGGCGTTTCGTCATATCATCGAAGGCCGACAGAACCTCGCTCGCCACCCTCTGGGGAAACAGCAGCAGGCCGCCGGTGAAATAGGGCTTGTTGTTGACGGTGACGAGGCGTCCGGCAATGCGATCCCAGCGGGCCGCCGATTCCGAGCCGAGCTTCTCCTCCACGGTCACCGGATCGCCGCCCAGGATCAGATTCCGGACCGTCATGCTGTGTCCGGGGGCCAGATCGACAACCTCGTAGAGCGACAGGACGGAGCCCCTGAGTGCTTCGAGATAGCGTCTGGCCGGAACCTTCTCGCGCCAGCCGCGCCGCTTGAGGTAGTCGTCGACGACGTTCAGTTCTCCCTCCTCGCCGAAGCGGGCGGCAAAGAAGTCTTCGAGCACGACGCCGTAAACCATGCTGAAGGCATCGCCGAGAAGATCGACAAGATCCTCGCCGGTTATCTCGAATTGCTCTTTGATGAAATCGAAATGATCGGCGAACACTTGATCTAAATATGGGGTCCACTCATCCTTCGCGGACCATTTGATGAGATTGCCGATGGCTTGATCGGCGCCGGGAATACGCATGGCAAAATCCTGCGGTCACCCTTCAATTCAGGTGACGCGCAGGATAGTCGGAATTGATTGGCGGGCCAAGATTAGCCTCGTTACATCACCAGCCCGAGCAGCCAGAAAATGTGGGGGGCGACCGGCGCCATGCGGGGCCGGAGGGACCGACACTCACCTCTCTGGACTGCGGGTCAGCGCCAGGGTCAGTTGCGAATCTCCTTCGGGCGCCAGTACCGGAGCCTCCAGGTCGCTGCTGCCCCCGTGGTGACGCAGCGGCCGGTTGCCGGCCAGCGCGCGGACCAGCACATAGAACATCGGCGTCAGGAAGATGCCGAAGGCGGTCACCCCCAGCATGCCGGCGAACACCGCGACGCCCATGGCATGGCGCATCTCGGCGCCGGCACCGCTGGAAAGGACGAGGGGCACCACGCCCATGATGAAGGCCATCGATGTCATCAGGATCGGCCGCAGCCGGAGGCGCGCCGCCTGCAACGCGGCGGCGCGGGGCGTGAGCCCGGTGAACTCGAGCTCGCGGGCGAACTCGACGATCAGGATGGCGTTCTTGGCCGACAGGCCCACCAGCACGACCAGACCGATTTGGGTGAAGACGTTGTTGTCCCCGCCGGTGAACCAGATGCCGGCCATGGCGGCCATCAGGCTCATCGGCACGATCAGGATGATGGCGATGGGCAGCGTCAGGCTTTCGTACTGCGCGGCCAGCACCATGAAGACCAGGAGGATGGCCAGTGGAAAGACGATGACCGCCGAATTGCCGGCCAGGATCTGCTGGTAGGTGAGGTCGGTCCATTCGAAGGTAAAGCCCGTGGGCAGGGTCTCGGCGGCAATCCGCTCCACCGCCGCCTGCGCCTCGCCCGACGAATAGCCGGGGGCGGGGGCGCCGCTGACGTCGGCGGCGAGGAAGCCGTTGTAGCGCATGGCCCGTTCCGGCCCGGCGGCGGGATTCACCGTGAGCAGGGCGGCCAGCGGCACCATCTCGCCCGCGCCCGAACGCACCTTGAGCTTGCCGATGTCGTCGGACCGTGCCCGGAAGGGCGCATCGGCCTGCACGCGCACCGAATAGGTGCGGCCGAACTTGTTGAAGTCGTTGACGTAGAGGCTGCCCAGGTAGATCTGCAAGGTGTCGAAGACGTCGGTCACGGCGACGCCCAGCTGGCGAGCCTTGGTGCGATCGACGTCGGCGTAAAGCTGCGGCACGTTGACCTGGTAGGAGGAAAACAGGTTGGCCAGTTCGGGGGCCTGGGAGGCCCGGCCCAGGAAGGCCTTGAGCGCGCCGTCCAGCGCCCCGTAGCCATAGGACGCGCGGTCTTCCACCTGCAGCTTGAAGCCGCCGGTGGTCCCAAGCCCCTGCACGGGAGGCGGCGGGAACATGACGACGAAGGCGTCCTGAAGTCCCGCATAGCGGCCATTCAGCCGCCCGGCGATGGCGCCTGCGCTCTGGTCGGGGCGGGTGCGCTCGTCGAAGGGCTTCAGCGTCACGAAGACGATTCCCGAGTTGGTGCTGTTGGTGAAGCCGTTGATGGAAAGGCCGGGAAACGACACCGCATGCTCGACGTCGGGGTCGGCCAGCGCGATGTCGCCCATGGCGCGGATGACCTCTTCGGTGCGATCCAGCGTGGCGGCGTCGGGCAATTGGGCGAAGCCGATCAGGTATTGCTTGTCCTGCATCGGCACGAAGCCGCCCGGCACCGCCTGGAACAGGCCATAGGTCACGCCGACCAGCGCCAGATAGATGCCCATCGCCAGCGCCTTGCGCGAGGCCACCTGGCCGACGCCCCGGCCATAGAACCGGGTGCCGGCCCCGAAGGCGCGGTTGAAGCCCCGGAACAGCCACCCCAGCGACCAATCCATGACGCGCATCAGCCAATCCTTGGGTGCGTCGTGGTCCTTCAGCAGCAGGGCGGCCAGGGCCGGAGACAGGGTCAGCGAATTGATCGCCGAGATCACGGTGGAAATGGCGATGGTCAGCGCGAACTGCTTGTAGAACTGTCCGGTCAGCCCGCTGATGAAGGCCAGCGGCACGAACACCGCCACCAGCACCAGGGCGATGGCGACGATCGGTCCCGAAACCTCGCGCATGGCGCGGTAGGTGGCCGCCTTGGGGGCGAGCCCGGCCTCGATGTTGCGCTCGACGTTTTCCACCACCACGATGGCGTCGTCGACGACGATGCCGATGGCCAGCACCAGGCCGAACAGCGACAGCGCATTGATCGAAACCCCCAACAGATGCATGACGGCGAAGGTGCCGACGATGGACACCGGCACCGCCAGCAGCGGGATGATCGAGGCCCGCCAGGTTTGCAGGAACAGGATGACCACCAGCACCACCAGGGCCACCGCTTCCAGGAGGGTGTGAACCACCGACTCGATGGAGGCGCGCACGAACTGGGTGGGATCGTAGACGATCTCGTAGTCGATGCCCTCGGGCAGGTAGTCCTTCATCTCGGCCATGGTGGCGCGCACGTCGTCGGAGATCTGGATGGCGTTCGACCCGGGCGCCTGGAAGATGGGAATCGCCACTGCCGCCTTGTTGTCCAGGAGCGAGCGCAGGGCGTATTCGGCCGCCCCCAGCTCGATACGGCCGAGGTCCCTGAGCCGGGTTACCGCGCCGCTCTCGTCGGTCTTGACGATGATGTCGCCGAATTCCTCCTCGCTTTGCAGTCTGCCCTGGGCGTTTACCGACAATTGGAGGTCGACGTCGGGCAGGCCGGGCGAGGCGCCGACCACGCCGGCTGCGGCCTGGACGTTCTGTTCGCGAATTGCCCTCACCACGTCGCCGGCCGAAAGCCCGCGCTCGGCTACCTTGGGCGGGTCCAGCCAGACCCGCATGGAATAGTCGCCGGAGCCGAACAGCTGCACCTGCCCCACCCCCTCGATGCGGGCCAGCCGGTCCTTGACGTTCAAGAGCGCGTAGTTGCGCAGGTACGTCATGTCGTAGCGGTCGTTGGGCGAAAGCAGGTGCACGACCATGGTCAGGTCGGGCGAGCTCTTGACGGTGGTGATGCCGAGGCGCTGGACCTCTTCGGGCAGCCGCGGTTCGGCCTGGGCGACCCGGTTCTGCACCAGTTGCTGGGCTTTGTCGGGGTCGGTGCCGAGCTTGAAGGTGACGGTCAGCGTCATTAGGCCATCGGTGGTGGCCTGGCTGCCCATGTAGAGCATGTTCTCGACGCCGTTGATCGCCTCCTCGATGGGGGTGGCCACCGTTTCGGCGATGACCTTGGGATTGGCGCCGGGATACTGGGCGCGCACGACCACCGTCGGCGGCACCACCTCGGGGTATTCAGAAATGGGCAAATTGCCCAACGCCAGCAGACCGGCCACGAAGATCAGCGCCGAAAGGACGGCGGCGAAGACGGGGCGGTCGATGAAGAATTTCGAAAGGTTCATGGATCGCTCCCGTCCTCTCAAGCTGTCTGGAGACTCAGCGTTGCGCCACGGCGCTGGGGCGGCCCGCCGCCATCGAGACATCCTGCGGCGCCACCAGGGCGCCCGGCCGCAGGCGTTGCAGGCCGTTCACCACGATGCGCTCGCCGGCCTTCAATCCGTCGGCGACGACGCGCAGGCCGGTGGCCGTGGCGCCCAGGCTGACCTCGCGGTAGGCGGCCCTGTTGTCGTCGCCCACGACCATGACGTACTTCTTGTCCTGGTCGGTGCCGACCGCCCGCTCGCTGATCAGAAGGACCGGTTCGGCCTTGGCCCGACCCATGCGCAGGCGCACGAACTGGCCCGGCATCAGGCTTCCGTCATCGTTCTCGAAGACGGCGCGCACGCGCACCGTGCCGCTGCCGGCGTCGACCACGTTGTCGATCATCTGCACGCGTCCCTGCACGGGGGCGCCGCCCGGGGCGGGAGCGTCCATCTGCACGGGGACTCGCTCTACCGCCAGGCGGCCCGATCCGTCGCGCAGCACGCTCAGGGCACGCATCACCACCTGCTCGTCGGCATCGAAACTGGCGTAGATGGGGTCCACCGAAACCAGTGTGGTCAGAACCGGCGCGCCGGCCCCGGCCGCCACCAGGTTGCCGACCGTCACCTCGGCCCTGCCGACGCGGCCCGAGACGGCGGCGCGGATCTGCGTGTAGCCGAGGTTGAGACGCGCGGTTTCCAGCGCCGCCTGGGTTGCCCGCAGCGAGGCCTGGGCCTCGGAATAGGCATTGGTACGGCTGTCCAGTTCGCGCACCGGAATGGTGCCGGATCCCGACAGTTCGCGGGCCCGCTCATATTCCCGCTTGGTGAAGGCCATGCGGGCCTCGGCCGATGCCTTCTGGGCCTCGGCGCGGGCCACCTCGGCGGCGAAGGGCGCCGGATCGATGGTCACCAGAAGATCACCCTGCCTGACCAGGCCGCCCTCGCGGAAATGCAAGGCCTGGATCTGGCCGGCGACGCGCGAGCGCACTTCGACCCTTTCGACCGCTTCCAGCCGGCCCGAGAA
This sequence comes from Rhodospirillales bacterium, assembly GCA_014859895.1. GTDB lineage: Bacteria > Pseudomonadota > Alphaproteobacteria > Rhodospirillales > Shumkoniaceae > Shumkonia. Next base: position 100,343 of record JACZKS010000147.1, on the reverse strand, counting down.
TTCCTCCCAGGGGACGATGTCGCGGCTTTCCACCACGGCCACCGACACTGGAACCGCCGGTGGCGGAGCGGCCTCGGTGGCCTTGGCGTCGTGGCCGGGCAGATAAGGCAATGCGATCAGGCCACCCACGGCGACCGCCAATCCGATGGCCCCGATCCATAGCAGGGGATGGAGATAGGACTTCTTCATGGGAAACTCCTTGCGGTTCAGGCGGTATAACCGCCGTCAACGTCGAGAACCGTCCCGGTGACGTACGAAGCCCCCGGGCTGGCGAGGAACACCACGGCCGCGGCGATCTCCTCGGGGCTGGCGAAACGGGCCAGCGCCGTTTCCGCCCGCTGGGCATCGGCCGAGGCGCCGTCCGCGGGGTTCATATCCGTGGCGACGGAGCCGGACTGGATCACGTTGACGGTGATCTTGCGCGGCGCCAGATCGCGGGCGGCGCCCTTGGAATAGCCGACAACGGCGGCCTTGGTGGCGACGTAGTCGGCAAGGCCGGAGAAACCCGCGCGCGCCGCCAGGGCGGAGCCGATGGTGACGATGCGCCCGCCCTCGGTCATCACTTGCGAGGCGGCGCGGATGGCGGCGACAACGCCATGCAGGTTGACGGCGTAGAGGCGGTCAATCGCCTCCACGTCGGCGGCCGGATCGTCCACTTTGGCCGCCACCGCGACTCCGGCGTTGTTGACCAGAATGTCCAGCCGGCCGAAACGGGCCGTGACCTCTTTCACCAGCTTTTCCGCTTGGGCGGCGTCGGCTTGGTCGGCCTTGACGGTGACGGCCTCAACCCCCAACTTCTTGATTCGACGAACGACGTCGGCGGCTTTCGCGTCCGAGGATGCATAGCTGATGGCCACGTCGGCACCCTCGGCGGCAAGGGCTTCGGCAATCGCGGCGCCAATGCCGCGAGAGCCGCCGGTAACCAGGGCGGCCTTGCCTTTAAGCGATTGGGTCATTGGAAAGCTCCAAGTTCTGTACCGATTGGTAAGAATATGGAACTGGACGCAACGCTTTCAACCGAATAAATTACCAATCGATACAAAAAAAGGAGACCGGATGTGCCGATAGGTCGGCCTCGTGCCTTTTGCCTGGATACAGCCCTCAACCGCGCGCTCGAAGTGTTCTGGCGCAAGGGCTACGAGGGGACGTCGCTGAGCGACCTGACCAAGGCGATGGGCATCAACCGTCCCAGCCTCTATGCCGCCTTCGGCAACAAGGAGGCGCTGTTCCGCAAGGCCCTGGATCGCTACATCGAGGAAAAGGGCGCCTACGTGCGTGAGGCGCTGGAGGCGCCGACGGCGCGCGGCGTGGTGGAGCGGCTGCTTTTTGGCGCGGCCGACATGTTGACCAACCCGGACCACCCGGTGGGATGCCTGACGGTGCAGGGCGCGCTGACCTGCGGCCAAGAGGCGGAATCCATTCGGCAGGAACTCGCCGGCATCCGCGCCCAATACGAGACGAGAATACGCCAGCGCATGGAACAGGCGCAGCGCGAGGGCGATTTGCCGCCCGGCGCCGACCCGGCCGAGGTGGCCCGCTTCATCGCCACCATCGCCCAAGGCATGGCGGTCCAGGCGGCCGGCGGCGCCAGCCGCGAGAGCCTGCGTCAGGTGGCGGAAACCGCGCTCCGAGTCTGGACCCGGCAGACCGTTCCCACCGCCCCCGCCTGAGCCGCCGATCCCGACCCGTCCGTCACTTTTCCTTTCCGTCCGTCGGGCGGATTGTGGAATCGTTTCTCAACAATACATAATGAAGTGACGGGCTGTCCCTCAGCGTTCGCTTCCCAGCGGATATGAGCACCTGCCGGAGCCAGGCGCCGGCGCGCTGTCGGCGTTCGTGCAAGTTTTGGATCTGGGAAGATGGATGCAGCCGGCATGCTCGACGTGATGTTCATGGTCATTCTGCTGGGCGCCGGGCTCGTCGGCGTGGCGGTGTTGACTAGCCTGATCTCGTCCCGGGTCGGCGCGCCCTTGCTGCTGGTGTTCCTGGGGGTCGGCCTGCTGGCCGGCGAGGATGGGCTCGGGTTGCGGTTCGATGATGCCAGGCTGGCTTACTTCGTCGGCAGCCTGGCGCTCGCCGTCATTCTCTTCGACAGCGGCTTTGGGACCCGCCTCTCGTCTTTCCGGTCCGCTGCCGGTCCCGCCCTCACGTTGGCGACGTTAGGCGTCCTGCTGACGGCTGCCCTCGTCGGGGTTGCCGCGCGGTTTGCGTTGGGCTTGCCGTGGCTGCAGGCTCTCCTGATGGGCGCCATCGTCAGTTCGACGGATGCCGCGGCGGTTTTCTTCCTGCTTCGGGTCGGCGGCATCACCATCCGCGACCGGGTTCGTTCGACCCTCGAAGTCGAATCCGCCTCGAACGATCCCATGGCCATCTTCCTGACCATCACGCTGGTCGAGTTGATCGTGGCCGGCGACGCCGGCGCAGAGACGGCCCTGAAAGAGTTCCTGATCGGCTTTGCCCGGCAGATGGGCCTCGGGCTGATCCTTGGTCTTCTCGGCGGCTTCCTGATCGTCCGCCTGGTGAACAAGCTGGAACTCGCAGCGGGCCTCTATCCGATCCTCGTGATCTCGCTGGCGCTGGTGCTGTTCGGCGCCGTCGGCCTGGCTGGCGGCAGCGGGTTCCTGGCGGTTTTCGTCGCCGGGCTCTATGCCGGCAATCGCCGCATGCGCTCGCAGGCGAGCTTGCGCCGATTCCAGGACGGCCTCTCCTGGCTGGCTCAGATCATCATGTTTCTCGTATTGGGCCTGCTGGCCACGCCAAGCCGGTTTCCGGCGGTGGCGCTGCCGGCCATCAGCCTCGCCCTGTTCCTGACCTTCGTCGGTCGGCCGCTGGCGGTGTGGCTGTGCCTTCTGCCGTTCCGTTCGCAGCCGAACGAGACCGCCTTCATCTCGTGGGTCGGCCTGCGCGGCGCCGTCTCCATCCTGCTAGCCATCCTGCCGCTGGTCTTCGGCCTGCCCGACGGGCAGCTATTCTTCAACATCACCTTCATCATCGTGCTCACTTCGCTGCTCGTACAGGGGTGGACCATCCCGACCACGGCGCGCTGGCTTGGTCTCGTCGTACCGCCCAGCATCGGGCCGTTGGAGAAGGTGGAACTCGAGCTTCCCGGCGACGCCCATCACGAGTTGGTGGTCTACCGGGTGGTTCCCGACAGCCCGGTGGCGCGAGGTGAGCGGGTGCCGCGGTGGGCGCGTCCCTCGCTCGTCGTGCGCGACGGGCAATCCATGGGCTATCACTACGCCGGCCGGCCGCAGGAGGGAGATCGCGTCTACCTGTTCGTTCCGCCGCGCTATACCCGGCTTCTCGACCGCCTGTTCGCCAGCCCGGCTTCGGTCGATGTCGACGACAAGGACTTCTTCGGGGAATTCACCGTGGACCCGGCGAGGACGCTGGGAGACCTCGCCCACGCCTACGATGTGGCGGACGACGATCTCGATCCCGCCATGCCGATCGCCGACTTCATCGAGAAGCGCCTGGGCGGGCGCACCGAGGTTGGCGACCGCGTTGCCTGTGGCGGCATCGAGTTGGTGGTTCGCGAACTCGACGAGACAGGAAACATCAAGGCGGTCGGCGTGACGATCCAGCCCCAGCCGTCTGTACCGGCCAGGGTTCCTCTTTTCCTGAACGCCCGCCAGATCAAGACATGGCTACGGACCCGCCGCCGTCGGAAACAGGAATGCCCGCCGCGTTCCTTCCGCGCCAGGCTTTCGTCCATCCTTGACATGCGCCGGGTAATGCAAAGCTTGCGGTTCCGTCGCACCCCTGGGCGGGGCCGGTCTTCCCCCGCCCACGACGGCGAATGACCTATTCAGGGACCAGCCATTCCGCCACCATCGGCCCGCGGGTGGACAGCCTTTCGGCCAACCAAGGCAGAGCGGTCTCGGCGGCGGCCGGCAGGGTGAAGGGCGCATTCACGACAAGCACGCCCGAGGCGGTCATGCCATAGCCCGGCGCGTCTGGCGCCATCCCCAGTTCGATGCGATAGACCTTGCGAATCCCGGCCGCCGTCACGGCGGCGAGGAGCGCGTCGATGCGGGAGCGCTCGATCACCGGATACCACAGGATATAGACGCCGGTCGCGAACCGGCGCCACGCCTTGGCGAGCGCCGCCGCGACCTTGTCGTAATCGGTCTTGATCTCGTAGCTGGGGTCGATCAGCGCGAGGCCGCGCCGTCCGGCCGGCGGTACCTGGGCGATCAGGCCCTTGAAGCCGTCGCTCCGCTCGACGCTGACGCCCCTCCAGTGGGCGGCAAGGCCGGCCAGTTCTTGATGATCGGTCGGGTGAAGCTCGTAGAAGGCCAGCCGGTCCTGTGGGCGCTTCATCGAAAGCGCCAGGGCCGCCGATCCCGGATAAACGGCAAGCGGCCCTTGCGGGTTGCGTGCCCTTACCAGGGCCAGATAGCCAGCCAGCAGCTCGGGCACATCCCCGGCGCCAGCCGCGAGGCGGCCGATGCCGTCCCTGAACTCGCCGGTCTTCGCCGCCTCGGCGGAAGCGAGATCGTAGACGCCGGCCCCGGCGTGGGTGTCGATCACGAGGAGCGGCCCCGCCTTGCGTTGCAGGTGGCCGAGCACGAAGGCAAACACCGCGTGCTTGAGCACGTCGGCGGCGTTGCCTGCGTGGAACCCATGGCGGTAAGACAACATGATGAGGTCGCCGAAACAGCGGAAGGGCGGCCATTGTGCGAGGGGTGGCCCCCGCTAGGCAAGGGGCAGGGTCCCTTCAGGCGGGGCGGCGTTCCATGGCCAGCCTCACCGCGAAGCCTGCCAGCACACTGGCCATCAGCCAGCGCTGGACCTTGAGCCAGGTCGGCCGCCGGGCGAACCACGCGGCGACGGACCCGGCCGCCAGCACGATCAGGAAGTTGACCGTGATGCTGACGGCGATCTGGGTGAGGCCCAGTGTGATGCTCTGGGCCAGTACATAGCCTTGGGTGGGGTCGATGAACTGCGGCAGCAGGGATAGATAAAGGACGGCGATCTTGGGATTGAGCAGGTTGGTGAGGAAGCCCATGGCGAATAGCCGGCCGGGGCCGTCGATGGGAAGATCGGTGCGCGCCTGCAGCAGCGAACGGGCCCCGGGCTTCACGGCGTTCCAGGCGAGGTAGAGAAGATAGGCCGCCCCCACCCAGCGGATGGTGTCGTAGGCGAACGGCACGGCCAGTAGCAGCGCGGTCAGGCCGAAGGCGGCGGCGAACATGTAGAAGACGAAGCCCATCGCCACGCCCATCAGCGAAATCGCCCCGGCCATTCTGCCTTGCGCGATGGATCGGCTGATTAGGTAGACCATGTTGGGGCCGGGCGTGAGGACCATGCCGAGGGCGACCAGGGCGAAGGCGGCCAACGTACCGGAAGCGATCATGACGGGCGAACTCCATCCAACCGTTACGCCGCTTAAGGTGCGTCGACCGCCCGCGAGGTTCAATCCGAATCTTGTCTCGATACAATAGGGGAATCCGTCTAACGTGGCGGCCTTCCCGCCGCCGGGGCCGCAGATGCAAGAGCCGCTCGCCGTCATCGACAGTTTTCAGAATCCCAAGGCCAAGCGCTGGGCAGCCCTGTTGGAAAGCCGCGGCCTGCGCAAGCATCGGCAGTTCCTGCTGGCTGGCCGCAAGACGGTGCCCGAGGCACTCGTCCGTCATCCCGAGCGCTTTCACACCCTGTTGACCCCCGAGGATGGGCTGATCGATGGCTGGGCCATTCCCGCCGCCATCGCCTGTTACCGGCTGGGCCGCCCGTTGTTCGAACGCCTCGACGTCTCGGGCACCGGTTTCCCGTTACTGGTCGGCGACGTGCCGGCAATGCCCATGGCCGACCTCACGGAGCCGCCGATCGGCCTCGAGGTGATCTGCGCGTTGGGCGATCCCCACAACCTGGGCGCCCTGATGCGCAGCGCCGCCGCCTTCGGGGTCACCCGCCTCATCTTGCTCACCGAGGCGGCCCACCCGTTCCACCCGCAGGCCTTAAGGGCGGCGGCCAACGCGCAGTTCGAACTGACGCTGGCGCGTGGTCCCTCGTGGGGCGATCTCGATCGGGCGGCCGGCCCGATTTTCGCGCTGGCCGGCGACGGCGAGGACCTGGCCGGTTTCGCCTGGCCCGACAACCTGCGCCTGGTTCTCGGCGAGGAGGGGCTGGGCCTGCCAGCCGGCCTTGCCCTGCGCCGCCTGGCGGTGCCGACCACCGGTGCCGTCGAATCCCTCAATGCGACGGTGGCGGCCAGCCTCGCCATTTTCATGCGATTCCTGCACGCGCGGAAGTAACTGCGGGGGCCTTCTTCAACCCCTTTTTTCGCATGACGGAAACGGGCTGCAAGCCGTGGAAATCGCCGAAGCCCGCAGATTTCGCCGCATTCTTCCCGATTGCACCGGGTCCGATTGGGCGGCGGTGGCGCTTGCCCTCGCCCGGGGGTCTGGGGTATCAACCCCCATCCGTTCTGCGGATGACCGCGGTGGAAATGGGCCGGCGCCAAGGGCGCCCGGGGTCCGACAGGGGACCCCGCCTATTCTTCCGTAAAAGAATAAAGGCCGTTTCCGGACCGCCAGAGGGAAGCGAGCCTAATCAACTAAGGAATGCGGTTCGGTCCACGACCGGCGAGGCCGGCTAGCGAGGAAGTCCATCCCATCATGTACAAGATTCTCCGCCGTGAAGACTTTTCCGACACCACCTTCCTGTGGGAGGTCGACAGCCCCGACGTGGCCCACTCGGCGCAACCCGGGCATTTCGTCATGCTGCGTCTGCACGAAGAAGGTGAACGCATCCCGCTGACGGTCGCCGACTTCGACCGCGAGAAGGGCACCATCACCATGGTGATCCAGGCCTTGGGCAAGACCACGCGGGAGATGCGCGACTACTACAAGGAAGGCGACAGCTTCCTCGATTTCGTCGGTCCGTTGGGCCTGCCCCAGCATGTCGAGAAGGTTGGCCACGTGGTGGTGGTCGGCGGCGGCCTCGGCGTCGCGCCGGTCTATCCGCAGTTGCGCGCCTTCAAGGAGATGGGCAACCGCACGACCAGCATCATCGGCTTTCGCAACAAGGACCTGCGCTTCTGGGAAGACCGCTTCGGGCGCTATTCGGACAAGCTGATCGTCTGCACCGACGACGGGTCGTATGGCCGCCCCGGCTTCGTCACCGAGGCGCTGAAGGACGTGCTGGCCAACGACAAGCCGGACCTGGTGGTGGCTATCGGCCCGCTGCCGATGATGAACGCCTGCACCGAGACGACGCGTCCCTTCGGGGTCAAGACCATGGTGTCCTTGAACGCCATCATGGTCGACGGCACCGGCATGTGCGGGTCGTGCCGCGTCACGGTCGACGGCAAGGTGAAGTTCGCCTGCGTCGACGGCCCCGACTTCGACGCTCATAAGGTCGACTTCAAGGAGCTGATCACCCGCCAGAAGCGCTTCAAGAAGCAGGAATCGCAGGCGTCCGACGATTTCGCCCATGTCTGCAACCTCGAGAAGCAACTGATCGAGCAGGAGCAGCGCAACTACAAGAAGCTCAAGGACCTGGCGCCCCATCAGACCAAGATGCCGGAGCGCGATCCGCACGAGCGGGCCCGCAATTTCGAGGAAGTCAACCTCGGCTACACCATGCAGGATGCGCTCCAGGAAGCCGAGCGCTGCATCCAGTGCAAGAAGCCGATGTGCGTGGCCGGTTGCCCTGTCTCCATCGACATCCCGGGCTTCATCCGCCATCTGCTGGTGCGTGACCTCGACGGCGCCCTCGCGTCGCTTTACGAGGCCAACCTGTTCCCGTCCATCTGCGGGCGCGTCTGCCCGCAGGAAATGCAGTGCGAGGCGCAGTGCATTCTGGCCAAGAAGATGGAGCCGGTGGCCATCGGCCGGTTGGAACGCTTCGTCGGCGATTTCGCCCAGGCGCCCAAGGCGGTGCCGCCGAAGTTCGCCAAGACCTTGGGCAAGATCGCCATCGTCGGCTCCGGCCCGGGTGGTCTTGCCGCTGCGGCCGACCTCGTGCGTTACGGCTGCCAGGTCACCGTCTTCGAGGCACTGCACGTCGTGGGCGGCGTGCTGCGCTACGGCATCCCGTCCTTCCGCCTGCCGCGTTCCATAATATCGCGCGAGGTGCAGCGGCTGCGCGACATGGGAGTCAAGTTCGAGACCAACAAGGTCATCGGCAAGACCTTTACGGTCAAGCAGTTGATGAACGAGATGGGCTTCGATGCGGCCTTCATCGCGGCCGGTGCCGGCGCCCCCTCCTTCCTCGGCATCCCCGGCGAGTTTGCCGGCCAAGTCTACTCGGCCAACGAGTTCCTGACCCGCGTCAACCTGATGGGCGGCGACAAGTTTCCCTATCTCGACACCCCGGTCAGTCTGGGCAACAGCGTTGTCGTCATCGGCGCCGGCAACACCGCCATGGACTGCCTGCGCGTATCCAAGCGCCTGGGAGTGCCGACGGTGCGCTGCGTCTATCGTCGCTCGGAAGCCGAGGCCCCGGCCCGGCTCGAGGAACTGCGCCACGCCAAGGAAGAGGGCATCGAGTTCTTTTTCCTGCACGGGCCGGTTGCCATCCACACCGACGAGGAAGGCAACGTCAAGGGCATGCGGGTCCAGAAGATGGTATTGGGCGAGCCCGATGATCAGGGCCGCCGCCGGCCCATGCCGCTCGACGAGTTTGTCGAGCTGGAGTGCGACACCGTCATCTATGCGCTTGGCACCAACGCCAACCCGATTGTCACCGAATCGACCCCTGGCCTCGGCCTCAACAAGTGGGGCTACATCGTTGCCGACGACGCCACCCAGTCGACGACGCTGCCCGGCATCTTCGCCGGCGGCGACATCGTCACCGGCGGCGCCACGGTGATCCTGGCCATGGGGGCCGGCCGCCGTGCCGCGCGGGCCATGGGTGCTTGGCTCAAGGGCGGCAAGAAGACGTGGCCTATTCCGGTCGAGGAGGCCGACGCCTTCTCGCCAGCGCCGCAGATCACGGAGTTTGATGAGGCCGTGGCTTCCGAAATCATTGCCGAGAAGGAGGGGAAGGGCGTCATGCTGTGTCCGAAGTGTCACCGCCCGATCGAGGGTGAGGAAATCTACATCTGCTGCGCGGAGACCGAGCTGCAGTGGCGCTGCCAGGATTGCGGCAAGGTCAGCGAGGGCTTCGCCTTCCCGTACGGGGCCTGCCCCCACTGCGGCGGCACGCTGGAGGTGATGGGCAAGCGCGAGATCGCCGACGCCGAGGCGCTGGCTGCCATCACGCTGGCATTCGAGATCGAGCTGAGCGGCCAGGCCTTTTACCGCCAAGCCGCCGAGCAGGCCAAGGAACCGGCGATCAAGGACCTGTTCCGCCGGCTGGTCGATATGGAGCAGGACCACGTGGCGACGCTGGCCAAGCGCTACCATGTCGGCGTGCCGAAGGCGACCGTCGGGTTCAAGCCCGATCAGGCGGCTCTTTATGCCGGCCTCGAGCATCACGCCGAGGACCCGAACAACCTGTTCGAGATCGCGATTAAGTTCGAGAAGCGGGCCGTCGAATACTTCACCGAACGCGGCGACGCCGCGCCGGAAGGCTCGATGGAACGCCAGCTCTACAAGGAACTGGCCGCCGAGGAACGCGAGCACGCCGATCTCTTGCGGACCGAGCGCGATCGCTGGAAAGCGGGCAAGGCCGGCATCCTCTAGGCCGCCCGACCGCCCATTGCAAAAGGGCCCGCCCCCGGCCGGGGACGGGCCCTTTCCTTATCGCCTAATGCGGATCAGCCGTAGGTACAGAGATAGGCGGTATCGACGGCGACCTTGAGTTGGAATTTGCGGTCGGCGGCCACCATGAAGGACTGGCCCTTCTCGAAGGTCTGCCAATCGCCGCCGTCCGGCAGCTTGACGGTCAGTGCCCCGCTGACCACCGTCATGGTTTCCTTCTGGCTGGTGCCGAATTCGTACTCGCCGGGCGCCATGACGCCGACGGTGGCCGGCAGCGTCGCCGTCTGAAAGGCGATCGACTTTACCTTGCCGTCGAAATAGTCGTTGACCTTGAACACGGGGGTCCTCCGCTGGTTGTGGCGGGCGGATTATGGCGGCGTCGTCGTCGTCGCGCGAGGCCTTTCTTGACCGGCCGCATGGCGCAACTTTCCGATTCGGCGGTTATTTGATGAACACGAAAAAAGTGTTTTATCCGTCTGGTGGAACATGTATTCTAAAAAACGCGAAAATAAAAAAATCGTTCAAACGCATCCTTCCAGCCGGGGGGAACGGCCATGGCCGTAGAGCCGGCAAGGATTGAGCGGGAAGGCCATTCAACGAGAAAGGAGAGACTGGGATGAAAGGCTTCGCATCGCTTCTGGCAGCCACGGCGACGGCCCTGTCGCTGGGCCTGGGCGGCGCCCAGGCGGCCGACCCCGTGCGCATCGTCGTCGTCACGCACGGCTCGAACACCGATTCCTTCTGGAACGTCGTCAAGAACGGCGTCGCCGATGCCGCCAAGGCGATGAGCGTCACCGCCGAGTATCGCAATCCGTCGACCGGCGACCTGACCGAAATGGCACGCCTGATCGACGCCGCCGTCGCTTCCAAGCCGGCCGGACTGATCGTTTCGATTCCCGACCCCGATGCGCTGGGCAACGCGATCAAAGGTGCCGTGGCGGCGGGCATTCCCACCGTTTCGATCAATTCCGGCAGCGAGGTCAGGGAGAAGCTGGGCGTGCTTTTCCATGTCGGGCAGCCCGAATACGCCGCCGGTCTCGGCGCCGGCAAGCAGGCCAAGGCGGCCGGCGTCAAGGACGGCCTCTGCGTCAACCACGAGATCGCCAACGCGGCGCTGGAGCAGCGCTGCCAGGGCTATGCCGACGGGCTCGGCATCAAGCTCACGATGCTCGACGTCGGTTCCGATCCCACCGAGATCCGCAACCGTATCAGCGCCACGATGACCCAGCACAAGTACGACGGGGTCCTGACCCTGGGCCCGACCGGCGCCGATCCCGCCCTGGCCGCGTTGCAGGAGATGGGCACGGCCGGCAAGGTGCATTTCGCCACCTTCGACCTCGGCCCGAAGATCATCGAGGGGATCAAGGCGGGCTCCATAGCGTTTGCCATCGACCAGCAACAGTACCTGCAGGGGTATCTTCCGGTCGTCGCCCTGGCGCTCCACGCGCGCCACGGGCTGCTGCCGGGCGGCGATATCCTCTCGGGTCCGGGCTACGTCACCAAGGACAGCATCGGCATGGTCGAAAAACTGGCCGGAACCGTACGTTGAGCGGTGCCGCCAGGGGAGTGGCATGACCAACCGACCAACTGACGCGGCGCCGGCCCTCGCCGATCCGGCGCCGCCCCTATCCGACGAGCGTTTGCGCCGCGAAGGGCGGCTGAGGCGCGCCTTCGGGCGGCCCGAACTGGGCGCTCTCGCCGGCACGATCCTGGTCTTCCTGTTCTTCGGCATCGTCGCCGGCGATACCGGCATGTTCTCGGCCAAGGGTGTTCTCAATTGGCTGGAGGTATCGGCCCAGTTGGGCATCATCGCCATCGGCGCCTGTCTTCTGATGATTGCCGGCGAGTTCGACCTGTCGCTGGGCTCGATGATCGGCTTCGCCGGCATGGTCATCGCCATCCCGGTGACCCAGTACGGCCTGCCGCTGTGGGCGGCCATCCTGCTGGCCTTCAGCTTTGCCATGGCGGTCGGCTATCTGAATGGCATCATCGTCATTCGTACCGGCCTGCCGTCTTTCATCGTGACGCTGGCCTTCCTGTTTATTCTGCGCGGGCTCACCATCGGGTTGTCCCGGCTGCTCACCAACCGCACCCTGGTTGGCGGCGTCAGGGAACATGCCGAGGGCGACTGGTTCGCCGCCCTCTTCGGCGGCAAGGTCGGCGGCCCCATTTTCGTCTGGATGGCCCAGCACGGCTGGCTCGACACTTTGCCCAACGGCCAGCCGGTTGTGCAGGGCGTTTCCATGGTCATCGTCTGGTGGCTGGTGCTGGCCGTCCTTGCCAATTGGCTCCTGAAGCGCACCCGCTACGGCAACTGGATCTTCGCCTCGGGCGGCGACGCGGTGGCGGCGCGCAACGTCGGCGTGCCGGTCACCCGGGTCAAGGTCTCGCTTTTCATGTTCACCGCCCTTTGCGCCACGGTGTTCGCGGCATGCCAGGTGGTCGATTTCGGTTCGGCCGACAGCCAGCGCGGCATGCTCAAGGAGTTCGAGGCGATCATCGCCGCGGTCATCGGCGGCGCGCTGTTGACCGGCGGCTACGGTTCGGTGGTCGGCGCCTGCTTCGGGGCGCTGATCTTCGGCGTCGTGCAGATGGGCATCTTCTATACCGGCGTGAACACCGACTGGTTCCGCGTCTTCCTGGGGGTCATGCTGCTGATCGCCGTGATCTTCAACAACTATGTCCGCAAGAAGGTGACGGGGGGCCGCTGATGGATGCCGACGTCCCGCTGATCGAGGTCAGCCGCCTGTCGAAGTTCTTCGGCTCGGTGATCGCGCTCATGGACGTCTCGATGTCTGTTCGTGCGGGCGAGGTGATGTGCCTTCTGGGCGACAACGGAGCCGGCAAGTCCACCCTGATCAAGGTGCTGTCCGGCGTGCACAGGCCGTCGGAGGGTGAATACCGGGTGGAAGGCCGCGCCGTCGATTTCAGCTCGCCGCGCCAGGCCCTCGATATGGGCATCGCCACCGTCTATCAGGACCTCGCGATGGTTCCCCTGATGTCGGTGACCCGCAATTTCTTTCTGGGCCGCGAGCCGGTGAAGGGGATGGTGCCGTTCCGCCACTTCGACTTCGCCGCCGCCGACACCATTGCCAGGCAGGAGATGCGGCGCATCGGCATCGACGTGCGCGACCCCCAGCAGGCGGTCGGCACGCTTTCAGGGGGCGAACGCCAGTGCCTGGCCATCGCCAGGGCCGTCTATTTCGGCGCCAAGGTGCTGATCCTCGACGAACCGACCTCGGCGCTTGGGGTCAGCCAGGCCTCGATGGTGCTCAAGTACATCATGCAGGCCCGCGCCCGGAACCTCGGCGTCATCTTCATTACCCACAACGTCCATCACGCCTATCCGGTCGCCGACCGCTTCACCATGCTCAATCGTGGCCGCACGCTCGGCACCTTCCGCAAGGAGGATGTCAGCAAGGACGAGGTCATCGACATGATGGCCGGCGGCAAGGAACTCCAGGACCTGAGCGCCGAAATCGCCGGCATGACCGAAAGGATTTAGGAGGCGACCATGGACGAAATCGGCGTCGGGTTGATCGGCACCGGCTTCATGGGCAAGTGCCATGCGATGGCGTTCGGTGCGGTGAAGGCGGTGTTCGCGCCGCCGATCACGCCCCGCCTCGCCGTGCTCTGCGATATCGAGCCCGCCGCCGCCCGGCGCGCCGCCGACGAATTCGGTTTTGCCCGCTGGACCACCGACTGGCGCGATCTGATGGCCGATCCCGCCGTTGGGCTGATCGCCATCACCGCGCCCAACGCGCTGCATCGCGAGATGGCCATGGCTGCGGCGGCGGCCGGCAAGGCGATCTATTGCGAAAAGCCGATGGCGCTCACGTTGGAAGACGCCGCCGCCATGACCGGGGCGGCCACCGCCGCCGGTGTCGCCACCCTGGTCGGCTACAACTATGTCCGCAACCCGGCTATTGCCCACGCCCGCCGTCTGATTGCCGACGGCGTGATCGGTGATGTCGCCTATTTCCGCGGGGTCTATGACGAGGACTACATGGCCGATCGGGACCGGCCCTATTCGTGGCGTTGCCGCATCGCCGAGGCCGGGCTCGGCACGCTCGGCGATCTCGCCTGCCATCTGGTATCGGTCGCCCATTTCCTGATCGGGCCGGTGGCGGCGGTGGCGGCCGACATCGAAACGGTCATCAAGGAGCGGCCCGATCCAGCCCGGCCGGGCGAAACCGGCACCGTCGAGAACGAAGACATCGCCCACGCCCTCTTGCGATTCGAGAACGGCGTCGGCGGCGCGCTGGCTTCCAGCCGCATCAGTTGGGGGCGCAAGTGCCGGCTGGCCTGGGAGATAACCGGCAGCCGGGGTAGCCTCGTCTTCGACCAGGAGCGGATGAACGAGTTGCAGCTCTTCGTTGCCGACGGACCGGCCGAGCGGCGCGGCTTTGCCACCGTGCTCAGCGGCCCGGACCATCCGCCCTATGGGCGGTTCTGCCCATCGGCCGGCCATGGCTTGGGCTTCAACGACCTCAAGGTCATCGAAGTGGACCACCTGCTGCGCGGATTGGCCGGCGAGCAGATGCTCTTCCCCGATTTCGAGGCGGCACTGGCCATCGAGCGGGTGATTCACGGCATCGTGCGCGCGGCACGACGCCGTGAATGGGTCACGGTGAAGGCTTAGCGGCCGTAGACGGAACGCCGGGCGATCTCGCGGATCTGCCAGGGGGCGATGCCGATGTCATCGAGTTCGCGGCGGTCCAGCGCAAAAAGTTCGCGGACGGTCCGGCGATAGGTCAGCCAAGCGGAGAAGCGGGTCTTCAGGGAAGCATACATGGCAAGTCCTCTTGAACGTTCTGTTGGCCGGCCGGGTTTGCCCGGCTCGGGTTAGGATCGGGCGGCACCCTAACGCCGGGGCCCTATATAAGGAATTGCAATTGTTGCAGGGCTGGGTTGCGAATCCCTGCGGATCCCGCTACCGGGGGCGGGGAGGCTCCGCGGTCGTGGCGGCTGGCCGCCGCTGGAATGGAAGCGCGAAAGCCGCCTTGATCAGCTCATAGAGGACGAGGCCGAGAATGAGCCCGGCAGCGGCGTAGGCCAGCCCGGCGGTGTCGAAGGGAAGCGCCGGAGAAAAGCCGTCCCAGGTGCGCCCGGCGATGTCGATGTCGAGGTGGCGAAAGAAGGCGAAGGGGCGCGAGATCAAGTCGCCCTGCAAGATGGCATCGTGGGCGGTGCGCAACTCGTTGACGCGGGCCATGGCGTCCTCGGCAATCATCTCGCGCGTCGGCCCGTCCATCTGGCGGTAGCGCTGGCCGTGGCCGAGGGCGTCGAAAGCCCGCTGGGCCTCGTCGACATGGCCGCCCAGGCGCTGAAGGTATTGCACCATGAAGGCCTGGAGCTGCGACGCGCCGGCACCGGCGCTCCCGGCGATCACGGCGCCGCCCAGCATGTCGACCTTGCGAAGCAGCCATCCCATGGCTTTCTCCCGGACAGGAGGCGTCGCCTCAAGGATAGTCCTTAGAGCATGCGGTACAAGAGCCCGGCGGCGAGGACGAGCAGCAACGCGCCGATGGCGCGGTCCACCCCTGAAGCGTGGCGGTGCAGCACGTGGATCAGCCCGGTCCCCGACAGCGCCAGGGCGACCAGCACGTACCAGCCGGCATCGATGATACCAGCGGTCAAGGCCAGGATGGCCTTTTCGGTGCCGTTGGCGTCGAGGCGGATGAAGGGTGCGAACACCGCCATGAAAAAGGCGGCGATCTTGGGATTGAGGAGGGCGATGAGAAAGCCGGCCACGAAGCCGCTGCGGTGTTGGCCGGACTCCGCCGATGACGTGGCTGCTTTGCGTCCGTTGCCGGCTGACGGCAGGCGCACGCCGATGAAGGAAAGCCCCAGCCACACCAGCAGCAGGATGCCGGCGTAGCCGACAGCCGCCTCGACGGCCGGAAAGGCGGCGAGCGCCACGGCCAGTCCGGTGACCACCAACCCGGCATAGAGCAGGATGCCAAGTCCGTGGCCGAGCCCCGTCAGCACGCCTTGCCGCTTGCCGCCCGCCAGGGTATTGCGCAACACCACGGCCAAGCTGGGACCGGGCGACGCCGCACCCATGGCGCACACCAACGCGACTTGCAGCCAGGCGATTGGGTCCATTGCTTGTTCTCTCGCGGCGGCCGGCGGAATGCCGGAACGGCGACACCATTTCACCAAGCCGTGCCGCCGGCAAGCCGGAATGCCTAGTTTTGGGGACACCATATTTAATTCGCATGGAATTAAATATGGTGTCCCCAAAACTAGATGCGGACGTCGCGGGCAACCAGGAAGGGACGCAGGCTTTCCTGGAAGAACGGCGTCGAGACCCCGATGACGGCGTCGTCGGCGTTGGGGTCCTTGACTTCAAGGATCACCCGACCTTGCGCGTAGTGCGGCATATTGGCGAAGAAAAGCCGTCGCACCCGCTCTGAAATCCAGGGGTTTTCCGGGAAATAGCCCGACAGCACGATGCGGTCCGGAAAGAACGTCTTGAACAGGTTGTGCAGCGAAAGCGCAAACAGGCGCGTGGCGTGCTCGATGCGCGGCAGATGGGAAATGTCTCGGCTTTGCAGCAGCGCGCGGATGGTTGGCGGATGGGTACCGATGTCGGGGAAGGCCTTGCGGATTTCCGGCATCAGGGCCCACAGCGCGGCGTGCGCCTCCAGACAGCCGGTCTGGCCGCACAGGCACTTGCGGCCGCTTTCCGGTTCCACCAGCCAATGGCCGAGGTCGCCGAATCCGCCCATGGTCGAGGTCAGCACCGCGCCGTTCTGGGCATAGGCCGAACTGATGCCGTAACCCCAGCTGACGAACAGCGTGCCGCCGCTGCGTTCCTCGGGGTGGGTCTGGAAGTGGGCGCGCAATTCGGATTGGCGCTTGCGCTCGATTCGCACGGCATGCCCGGTCTCTTTGGCCAAGCCGTGGAAATCCAGGTTGGTCATGCGCGGCCAGCGGGCCGCCGAGATCCAGGTGAGTCCCCGTTCATCGACGATTCCTGGCAGCGAGATGCCGATGCCGGCGATGCCGGCGCCGGCCGGGCATTGGGCCAGGACGTCGCTGGCGACCGCCTTGAAGGCAGCCATCACGTTCGCCTGTTCGGCCTGATCCTCTTCGATGGCCAAGCTGGCTTCGCACACGATCTGGCCCCTGAGGTTGACCAGGACGCCGCGGATGGTCCGGGACGTTACCTCGATGGCCGCCGTCACCATGCGGTTGGCCTGAAGCTGCAGGCAGGCCTCGGGGCGGCCCTTGCCGGTGCTGGCGGTGCGGTCGGTTTCGGCGATCAGGCCGTCCGCGATCAGTTCGCCGACCATGGCCGAAACCGTGGCCGGCCGGAGCGAGAGATCCTGGGTGAGGCTGCGCCGGGTATGGGGGTCGTCCTGGCCGCGTTCGAAGACGGAGAGGAAAATCCGCGCCTTGGCCAGATCGGTCCGGCGAACCCGGGTGCCGGCGAAGATTTCGTCAGCCGTGAAGCGCGCGTCCATGCCCATCCCCCTGGCGTTCCCCCGGTTGGCGCCTGTCGTGCTGTTGTTTACGGCCTCCGGCGCGATGTCAACGGTCTTGTGCCGAAGGCTTGAGCGATGATCCACAATTTTTTCCGATTACCGGAATTAAAACGCTTGCTCCGTGAAAATGGGGGGTGATATTCTTTCCGACAAGCGGATAAATATCGATGGCGGACCTATCGCCATCAAGATAAGCAGAGCCTCCTGCGGGAAAGGCGGGGAGCTCCGGGGTGGAGTGGTCGGATGTCCTTGACTTGGGAACCCCTGCATCGCGACAGGTTCGCGCCGTTCGGTGACGTCATCGAGGTGGGCGGCGGCACGCCTATACCCATCAACGACGGCACCACGGTTCGCCACAGCGACCTGGCGGCGATCGACGTGACCGAAGGCGGTGGCCGCCCCGTGGTCAGCATTTTCGAAAGCCGGCCTTTCGGCTTCCCGCTGGCAATTCGCGAACTGGAACGTCACCCGCTGTCCAGCCAGGCCTTCGTGCCGCTCGATCGCCAGCGCTTTTTCGTCATCGTTGCGCCGCCCGGCGACACGGTCGATCCGGCCGATATCCGCATTTTCTTCACCAACGGCGCCCAAGGCGTGAACTTCCGCCGCGGTGTCTGGCACCATCCGGCCATCGTGGTGACGCCCATGCGCTTCCTGGTCATCGACCGGGGAACCGCCGAACCCAATTGCGATCTTTTTCCCCTGCCCACTGTCGGCGAGCCGCTGGTTCTGGCCGCGCCGCGCTAGGCGGGGATTGCCCTAGCGTTTTTCGTTCGAAAGGAGACAAGAATGCCGTACCCCGTGGGATTTCTCGAATCGCGTGCTGTCATCAAACCGGGCAGCTACGCGGTCATCCCGCCTGAAGGTCGCGTCATCAATTCCGTCCCCGGTTTCGTGGGATGCCGCCTGACCATCATCTGCTCGCCCAAGATCGGCGCCAGCTTCGTGCAGTACATCGGCGCCGTCGAGGCGGGCGGCAAAACGACGACGCTGTTCGTCGCCGACCCCGGGGTCGAGACTTTCCTCTACGTCATCGATGGCGAGGGCGCGCTCAGGGTTACGGTGGGCGGTCAGACCGAAACGCTGAAAGCCGGCGGCTATGCCTTCGCGCCGCCCGCCGAGGGCATCGAGTTCGAGAACGCCTCGGGCAAGCCGGTGCGCATCCTACTTTATAAGCAGCGCTTCGTGCCGTTGGGTGAACTCAAGCCCTGGCGCGTGTTCGGCGACATCAACTCGGTCAAGGAAGTGATCTACGACGGCATGGAGAACGTGCTGCTCCGCGACCTGCTGCCCTACGAGCCGGCCTTCGACATGAACATGCACACGCTCAAGTTCCTGGCTGCCGGCTGCCATCCCTTCTGCGAAACCCACGTGCAGGAGCACGGCGCCTATGTGCTGGGCGGGCAGGGCATGTACCTGCTGGGCGAGGACTGGCTCCAGGTCAAGAAGGAAGACTTCATCTGGTTCGGCCCGTTCTGCCAGCAGGCCACCTATGCCACCGGTCGCGAGCCGTACTGGTACATCTACAGCAAGGACATGAACCGCGACGCGCCGATCTGAGCGGCCGCCTGCGCCTGATCTGATCTAGAGGAAAGAAACGAGCCATGACACTGACCACGGATTTCGGACCGCGCGACATCTACAAGCAGGTCGAGCGCACCGGCATCAAGGGGCGCCACCTGACCTTCATCGACGACCTGTCGCGCGAGGAACTGACCAATCTGTTCCTGACCGCCGAGATGCTCGAGCCCTTCTATCGCGGCCGTATTCCGCTGCTCGAGGGCAAGGTTCTCTGCACCCAGTTCTTCCAGCCCAGCACGCGGACCCGGTTCAGCCACGAGACCGCCATGTATCGCCTGGGCGGCAACGTGATCACCGAGTCCAACCCGCTGGTCAGCTCGTCGGCGGCCAAGGGCGAGTCGCTCTATGACGCCCTGCGCGTCACCGCGCAGTACGCCGACGTCATCGTGCTGCGCCATCCCGACGACGAGGTGATCAAGGTCATCGATGCGCTCGGCGACAAGTGCGTGCCGATCATCAGCGGCGGCTACGGTAACGTAACGCATCCGACCCAGGGCCTGCTCGACATGTACACGGCCTACCGGGCGATCGGTCGTCCCTTCACCGACATGACCGTAATGATTGCCACTCCCGACCTGTCGCGGGCCCGGTCCGGACAGTCGTTCGGCCTCGGCCTCGCCCGGATGGGCGCCAAGATCATCTACTCCGGGACCACCGGCCTCGGCACGCCGAAGGTGATCAAGGACAAGCTGGACGGCATGAAGGCGAACTACGAGGAGCACTTCGACCTGACGATTGGCCAGCAGGAAGAACTGATCGCCGACAAAGGCATCGACTTCGTCTACCTGCCCGGCTGTTCGGTCAAGAAGGGCGACCCGGGCCGCGAGGAATTCCTGAAGAAGATGCAAGAGTATTACTTCACCCTCGAAGGCCTGCAGAAGATCGAGAAGAAGACCGGCAGGACGGTGGGCATCAGCCACTCGCTGCCGCGCAACGAGGGCGAGTTCGACTTTGCCATCGACGAGAGCGCCCATCAGCTCTATTTCAAGGCGATCGGCTTCTCGGTTGCGCTGCGCATGTCGCTGCTCGCCAACATCGTCGGGGTCTGACGGAGCGGCGGGCCGAAGGGGCAGGCGGATATGGCGGGGAAGGCGAAGATCCTGGTTCTCGGCACCGGCGGCACCATCGCCGGCGCCGGCGAGTCGGCAACCACCGCCACCTACAAGGCGGGGCAGATCGACGCCTCCCGGCTGATCGCCGGCATCGCCCAGCTCGACCGCATCGCCGAAGTCAAGGCCGAGACCCTCTATGCCAAGCCGTCCGGCGACCTGGGGCCACGCGAGTGGCGGGCCCTGGCCCGGCGGGTTCAGGTGGCGTTCGAGACTTCCGAGGTCGACGGCGTCGTCGTGACGCATGGCACCGACACGCTGGAGGAGGCGGCCTTCTTCCTCGACCTTCTCCTCCAGTCCGACAAGCCGGTGGTCTTCACCGCCGCCATGCGGCCGGCCACCGCCCTGGGGGCCGACGGCCCCGCCAACCTGTTCCAGGCGGTGCGGGTGGCCGCCGCGCCCGAATCCGCCGAACGCGGCATTCTGGTGGCCATGAACGACACCGTACTGCCCGGCTGGATGGCCATCAAGACGGCCTCGTTGCCGGTGCAGGCGTTCCGCGCCTACCCGGGCGGGCCACTCGGCCGGGTTACCGGCGAGCGGCTGACCTATTTCGAACCGCCCCGCCGCTCACCCCTGGCCGGCCGGTTCTTTTTATGCCTGGACGGCCAGCGCGAGTTGCCTGCCGTCGGCATCGCGCTCGTTCACGGCGGCTGCGGCGAGGCGCCGCTGGCCGCCTGCCGCGACGCCGGCTATCCCGGCGTCGTCATCGCGGGCTTCGGCGGCGGCACCATGCCGGCCCCCATGGCTGCCCTCGCCCGCCGGATGGCGAAGGACGGCGTTGCCATCGTGGTTTCATCGCGGGTCGGCGAAGTGGCTGTTTTCCCCGAGGTCATGGACCTCCGGGAGGATGCCGACGTCGTCGCCGCATCGGGTTTTCTCAACCCCCAAAAGTCCGCGCTTCTTCTTTCCCTGGCGCTTGCCGAGGGCCGGAATGCGGCCGAGATCTCCACTCTCTTCGGCCGCCTTCCGGCTTGTTCCGGCGAAAGCTATGGAAGCCGCCTGTAAGGGCGGTCGACGGGGTGCGTATTTCGGGTTCGGGTTGATCGAGGAGTGACAGACGTGAAAGCCAATCAGACCCTTCCCAAGCGCCTGCTGGTCGCCGTCGGCGGCAATGCCATTCAGCCGGCCGGCAACAAAGGAACCTCCGAGGAGCAGATGACGATCGCCGCCAGCACGGCGCGTGCCCTGCTGCCTCTGCTTGAACTCGACAACCAGCTGATCATCACCCACGGCAACGGGCCCGCCGTCGGCAAGGTGCTGATGCGCAATGTCCTGGCCCGCGAGCGGGTGGTGCCTATGACCCTCGACATCCTCGTCGCCGACACCCAGGGCGCCACCGCCTATATCCTGATGCAGGCCTTCGAGAACGCGCTGCGCGAGGTTGGCAACCCGCGCCACGTGGTCGGCCTGGTCACGCAGGTCGAGGTCGACGCCGACGATCCCGGCTTCAAGAACCCCACCAAGCCGATCGGCTACTTCTACAGCGAGGCCGAAGCGAAGGACCTGACCGCCCAGATGGGCTGGGTCATGCGCGAGGATGCCGGGCGCGGCTGGCGCCTGGTGGTGGCCTCGCCCAAGCCCAAGCACATCTGCGACATTTCCCTCGTCGAGGCGCTGGCCAGCCGCGGCACGGTGGTGATTGCCGGCGGTGGCGGCGGCATTCCGGTGGTGCGCGATGCCCGCGGCGTGCGCCGAGGAGTCGAGGCGGTGATCGACAAGGACCTGACCTCTGCCCACATGGCCAACGTGCTCAAGATCGACACCATGATGATCCTGACGGCGGTGTCGCGGGTGGCCATCAACTTCGGCAAGCCCAACCAGCGCGAGTTGGACGAGGTGCCGGTTTCCGAGATGCGCAAGTACCTGGCCGAGGGCCATTTCCCCGAGGGCAGCATGGGTCCGAAGATCGAGGCGGCCATCCGCTTCATCGACGGCGGCGGCAAGCGGGCCATCATCGGCCATCTCGACGAGGCCCTGCCCGCCCTGCGGCGCGAGGCCGGAACTCATATCGTCGCCGACAAGGAGGCGTGAGGGCGCCCCCTCGTTTCGGGAGACGACGTAAGACGGGAAGAACCCGGAAAAGAACGTTCAATCATGACAATAGGGAGAACACCATGTTGAATCGGAGAATATTCGTGCAGACGGCCGTGGTGGCCGGCATTGCCGCGGCCGCCAGCTTGGCGGCGCCACAGGGTGCGTGGGCGGCCAACGAGAAGCTGCGGATCGGCTTTGTTGGCGTGACCAGCGGCCCGGCCGCGGCCTGGGGCATTTCGAACGTGCGTTCGATGCAGACCCGCGCCGCCTGGATCAATGAGACCGGCGGCGTCAAAATCGGCGACAAAACCTACGACGTCGAGATTGTCACCTTTGACGACCAGAAGGACCCCAAGCGGGCCATCGCCGGCATGGAGAAGATGGCGCAGGAACGCATCCACTACGTCGTCGGCCCGAATGTCGATGACGGCGCCGCCGCCGTCCGCCCGGTCGCCGAGCAGAACAACATCATCTATTTCCCTTACGCCTTCCCGAAGTCGCTCTATGTGAAGCCGGCCTCGAACGCCGTCCTCGGCATGGTCGCCAACTACCAGTCCGGCCCGGCGATCTACAAGTACCTGCAGGACAAGAAGGGCGTCAAAAAGGTCGCTTTCGTCTGCGCCAACGAGTCCGATCCGCTCAGCCAGCGCGAAAGCGGCGTTGCGGCCGCCAAGGCCCTCGGCCTGACAGTGGTTTCCGACAACATCACCTACCAGGTCGACACCACCGACTTCACGCCGGTCCTGACGCCGGTCGTGCGTACGCAACCCGACCTGCTGGTCCTGTCCGGCGCAGCGCCGGCCAACACCCCGCAGCTCATCCGCGCGGCTCGTGAACTCGGCTACAAGGGCCTAATCTCGGCCGAAACGGCGCAGGATGCCGCGGTCATCAAGGAAGGCGCCGGCGACCTCGCCAACGGCTTCATCTCGGTGGGCGGCGCCTCGACGCCGGAGATCGCGACCGACGCCATGCGCGAATTCGTCGCCCGCTACACCAAGATGTTCGGCGAATACAATGACGAGTCGAACACCAAGGTCTACGCGCTCGAATACATTTTCGAAACCCTGAAGGCCAATCCGAAGGCGATCGACAATGTCGAGGAGTTCAAAAAGACCATGGAGACGCTGGCGGCCGAGAACATCTTCATGAAAGGCGGCGCCAAACTGAAGTACGTCGGCATGACCTCGTTCGGCCAGAAGCGTCAGGTTTCGGTTCCGATGGTCGTGAACGAGTACAGGAACGGCAAGTTCGAAACGCTGTTCATCGCCGAAGTCGACTGATCGACGGACGGCCCATGTCTCATGAGGGGCTCGGGACCATTTTAAGTCCTGAGCCCTTCAAGCCTGGACTTGCTTAATGGAACAGATCATTGCCAACGGTTTGTACCTGGGCGCGCAATACGCGCTGATCGCCCTGGGGCTGACCCTGATTTTCGCCCTGATGAACGTGCTGAACTTCGCGCACGGGCAGATGTACGTGATTGGCGGGTTCGTCACCTACACCGTCTATGCGCAACTGGGCCTACCTTTCGTTGTCGGGGTGGCGGCCTCCGGGGTGACGCTCGCGATCATCGGCGCTCTGGTTCAGAAGTTCCTGTTCGGGCCGGTGATCCGCAAGTCCGTGCGCGAAGAAAGCACCATGCTTCTCGCCGCGGGTCTTGCCTTCTTGCTCGATGCCGTTGTGCTCCTGCTGTTCGGCGAGAAGCAGCGCGGTGTGCCGAAGATCGTCAACGGTATCTTCAACTACAACGATTACACCATCGTGATGCCCTACGATAAGATCCTGGTCGGGGTCCTGGCGATCCTGGCGATCGCGGCGTTCATCCTCTACATGCAGTATTCGAAGACCGGCCGGGCCATGCGCGCACTGGCGCAGGACAAGGTTGCCGCCCAGCTCATGGGCGTCGACGTCGACCGCTACTCGATTATCGGATTTGCCCTGGGCGCGATGCTGGCGGGCGTGGTCGGCGGCTTGCTGGTCACCGTCACCGGCATCAACCTCGGCATGGGCGGACCCACCTCGATCAAGGCCTTCATGATGGTGATGATCGGCGGCGCCGGCGTGATTTCCGGCGCCATCGCCGGCGGTTTCATCCTTGGCATGCTGGAATCCGTCGGCCTTACGGTGCTGGCCGCCTACGGCGACATCACCTACCTCGTGATTTTCGCATCCTTGATGGTGTTCCTGGCCATCCGCCCGCAAGGGCTGATGGGCAAACCCTGGGGTTGACCGGAAGATGATAACAAGAAGCCAACTTGTGGCGGTGGGAGCGTTCCTGCTGACCGTGTTCGCGGTCGTCCCCTGGCTGATCCATGTGTCCGGCCGCTGGGACTTCTATTATACCCTCACTTCGGTGGCGCTGCTGTCGATCGCCAGCGGCGGCGTCTGGCTGACCTTCTATATCGGCCGCATCAACATCGGCCAGGGTGCCTTCGCTTTGGCCGGCGGCTACGTGTCCGCCATCCTGGTCACCAAGTATGGTTTTTCGTTCTGGGTGACCATCCCGCTTTCCGGGTTGTTTTGTGCCCTCCTGGCGGTGCTGATCGGCCTGCCCATCCTGCGCCTGCGGGGCGTCTACTTCGCGATGATCACGCTGGTCCTGACCGAGGTCGCCCGGCTGGCCGCCCTGGCACTGCCGATTACCAACGGCGCCCGCGGTATCTCGTCGATCCCGCTGCCCGGCGAGCTCTCCATCTTCGGGCTGACGATCATCCCCGACTTTTCGACCATAGGGAACGTGAAGCTGGCCTTTTACTATCTGGCCACCGTCTTGATGGTCGTCAGCTTTGCCGGGCTCTATCGCCTGGTGAATTCACGGGTCGGCCATCTCTGCCGTTCGCTGCAGCAGAACGAAGAACTGGCTTCGTCGATCGGCGTCAACATTGCCTATCTGCGGGTCATCGCCTTTGCCATCTCGTCGTTTCTCGGTGGGATCTCGGGCGCGATTTTCGTCGCGATTTCACGGTCCATCTATCCGGCAAGCTTCCCGGTGAAGGACTCCGTGGACTTCATGCTCAACTGCTTCCTGGGCGGCCTTGGTTACGTCTTCGGGCCGATGCTCGGTACGTTGATGATCTACTTCGGGTGGGATCTGCTGTTCACGACCGGCAGGTTCCAATTGCTGATCTACTCGGCGATCCTGATCATGCTCATCGTCACCCTGCCCAACGGCATCCTGAGCCTTCCCCTGTTCAACAAGCGGGAGGCCGATAAATGACTGCGCTCCTGGAAATCAACGGCCTGACCAAGAAATTCGGCGGCCTGACCGCGGTCGGCGATGCCTCTTTCAAGGTGAACGACAAGGAGATCCTGTCCGTTATCGGGCCGAACGGGGCCGGTAAATCCACCTTGTTCAAGCTCATCTCGTCGTTCCTGCGGCCGACCCACGGCGAGGTCCGGTTCAACGGCGAGCGTATCTCCGGCCTGGCGCCGCACATCGTCGCCCGCAAGGGCGTTGTGCGGACATTCCAGGAAACCACCATCTTCAAGGACATGACGGCCCGTCAGAACGTCGTCGTCGCCCACCACCTGCAAAGCAAGGCCAGCCTGCTCGGCCACTACGCCGGTACACTGACGGCCCGCCGCGACGAGATCGACTTCCACGAGTCGGCGGCCGAGATCCTCGAGTATCTCGGGCTCGGCCACGTCCAGAACGAAGTGGCGCGCAACCTGCCACACGGTTATCTGCGGGCGCTCGGCATTGCCATCGGTCTGGCCGCCAAGCCGCAGGTGCTGCTGCTCGACGAACCCTTCGCCGGCATGAACCACGACGAGACCATGAAGGCGGTCGAGATGGTGCGTGGTGTGCGCGACCGCGGCATCACCATCCTTCTGGTCGAGCACGACATGAAGGCGGTCATGAAGATCAGCGACCGCATCGTCGTGCTCAACTTCGGCCAGATGATCGCCGAGGGAACGCCGGCGGAAATACAAAGCAACGAGCGTGTGATTGAGGCCTATCTCGGGCGCGAAGACCAAGAGATCGGGATCTGAGCCATGTACTTCGAAGTCAAGAACATCAACCTCAATTACGATCGCGTCCGCGCCGTCCGCAACGTCTCCATCTCCATGGAGGAAGGCGAGACCATCGCCCTGATCGGCGCCAACGGGGCCGGCAAGTCGTCGACGCTGCGCGCCATCACCGGCCTCAAGAAGCTCACCGAGGGCGAGATCTGGTTCGACGGCACCCGCCTCGATCACCTTCCGCCCGACCAGATCGTGCGCAAGGGCGTGGCCATGGTCCCCGAGGGTCGGCGCGTCTTCCCCTTCATGTCGGTCAAGGACAACCTGCTGATGGGGGCCTTCACGCGCAGCGACAAGAGGGCCATCGCCGCCGACCTCGAAGGCGTGCTCGCCCGCTTCCCGCGGCTCAAGGAGCGCTATTCCCAGGCTGCCGGCACGCTCAGCGGCGGCGAGCAGCAGATGCTGGTCATCGGGCGGGCGCTGATGGCGGCGCCGCGGTTGCTGCTGCTCGACGAGCCGTCGCTCGGCATCGCGCCCAAGCTGGTCCAGGACATCGCCCGCTCGATCGTCGCCATCAACCGCGACCACGGCGTCTCGGTGATTCTGGTCGAACAGAACTCGCGCATGGCGTTGGCCATCTCGCACCGGGCCTATGCCTTCTCCACCGGCGAGATCGCCATCGAGGGCATCTCGGCCGAGCTGCGCACCGATCCCCGTATCCAGAAGCTCTACCTGGGCGGCGAACTCTAGGAAGGCGGGAGACCCGCGGCCATGAAGATCAAGATCGTCAACCCCAACTCGACCGCCTCGATGACCGACAAGATCCGGCGCTGCGCCGAGGCGCTGGCGGCGCCGGGGACCGAAATCGTCGCCACCAATCCCAAGGATAGCCCGGCCAGCATCGAGGGCCACACCGACGGCGCTCTGGCGGTGCCCGGCCTCCTGGCCGAGATCCGCAAAGGCGAAGCCGACGGGTGCGACGGCTATGTCGTCGCCTGCTTTGACGACACTGGGCTCGATGCCTGCCGGGAGGTGGCCAACGGCCCGGTGCTCGGCATCTGCGAGGCGGCCATGCACGCGGCCTCGATGGTGTCCTCCAGTTTCTCGGTGGTCACCACTCTGTCGCGCTCGGTTCCCATCATCGAGGACTTGGCGGTCAAGTACGGGATGGAGCGGCGTTGCCGGAAAGTGCGGGCCTCCGACCTGCCGGTGCTGGCCTTGGAAGAGAAGGGCGGGCGGGCCCGCGAGGTCATCCGCGACGAGATCCTCAGGGCCGTGCGCGAGGACCGCTGCGAGGCCGTCATCCTCGGCTGCGCCGGCATGACCGACCTGACCGCTTGGCTGAGCGCCGAGACGAAGATCCCCGTGATCGACGGCGTCGCCATCGCCGTCAAGATGGTCGAGGCGCTCCTCGGCGCCGGGCTCAAAACCAGCAAGGTCGGCGCCTACGCCACACCACGCGCCAAGGAGAAGGCACCATGACGCAGTGGCGCCTGTGAGAAGGTGAGGAGCGACATGCCGGAAAACACCACCGTCACGCTGTTCCGCGGCCGCCACGTCCTGATCGATGCGGAAGACGGGATCGGCCGGTGGATCGACGACGGCGCCATTGCCGTCGCCGGCGCTACGGTGCGCGAAAGCGGTCCCTTCGAGACGCTGCGCCGGCGCTTTCCCGACGCGACGATCATCGGCGATGGGAGCCAGATCGTGATGCCGGGGCTGATCGACGCCCACACCCATGGCTACGGCATCACCCGCGTCCAGGCGGGGGTTGGCTACGACTTCCTGGAGAACATGCTGCTCGACGAGCCGTGGCGCGTATCGCTGCCTCCCGATCTCGGCGCCGCGCTGACAGCGGTTCGCCATCTCGCCAATGGCTGTACAACGCTCCATCACACCGGCTGGGACGATCTTGGCCCCGACGCCATCGGCAACGCCGAGAAAGCAATCGGGGCCTACAGAAAAACCGGTATTCGACTGGCCTACTCGCCAGCCATCCGTAACGTCAACCGCTTCGCCTGCGACGAGAAAGATTTCCTCGAAACCCTGCCGCCCGACTTGCGGGCGCTGGCCCGGCCATTCACCGAGTACGATGCGGACGAGGACGAAGCGCGTTTCTTTGAGGTCTTCGAGCATCTCCACGCCAAATACAACGGGCCTGATGTGCGTATCCTGCTGGGACCGAGCTGGGCGCACGGCGGCACCGACCGCCTGATGGACCGCATTCGCGACCGCGCGGCGGCGTTGGGCGGCGTACCCATCCACATCCATACCCTGCAGACGCCCCATCAGCGCGCCTACGGCTTCAAGAAATACGGCCGTTCATTGCTGGCTGTCCTCGACGACAAGGGGCTGGTCGCGCCCAACACCGTATTCGGCCACATGGTCTGGATTTCGGCAGATGACATCGCGCTTCTCGCCCGACGCGGCGCCTCGATCACCCACCATGCCAGCTGCAACCTGCACGTCCGCAACGGCATCGCTCCGGTCTATGAGTTGCTGCGGGCCGGCGTCAACGTGGCGATGGGCATCGACGACAAGAGCATCAACGATGACGAGGACCCCTTCATGGAGATGCGGCTGATCCATCAGCTGCACCGCATCCCGGGTTTCGATCTCGAAGGGACGCCGGCCATCACCGGCGCCCAGGTGCTGCGCATGGCGACGGTCAACGCGGCCCATGTAATTGGTTTTGGAAACCGTCTCGGAACCCTGGCGGCGGGGCACCTTGCCGACCTTGTTCTCGTCGATGCCGCGCCGATCCTTGATGCTCCGTGGACCAGCCCCGATGCCGACCTGCTGGAAACCGTGGTCCTGAGGGCAAAGGGATCACATGTCCGGACTGTCGTGGTCGGTGGTCAGGTCGTGGTCGAGGACGGCCGATTCGTCGGCTATGACGTCGAGGCCCTGTTCGCCGAGGTGAAAGCCCTCTGCGCCCGAGGCCTATCGAACGCTCAACGGGCCCGTCAGGAACCAATCCGCCGACTGATTCCTTTTCACCAGCGCTGGCACAACGAGATGCTGGCGCATCTGGATGTGACGGAACCGTTTTATCGGCTGAACGGCCGGTAAGCAGAGGCAAGAGTGCAGTCAAAAACGTGCAAGACAAGACAACAGGAGAAGAATAGGGGGAATCATGGATACTCGCGATCTTGAGATCAAGAAAATCGATCCGACGTTGTACAACGCGGATCTGGCTCCCATTCCGCACACAAAGCGGTCGTGGGGATGGTTTGAAATTTTCAACGTGTGGTCGAACGACATCCAGAGCCTGTTCGGTTACACCCTGGCAGCCTCGCTGTTCATCACCTACGGCCTGAACGGCTGGGCGGTGATGGCGGCGATCATCCTGGCCGGCTTCATCATCATGGTGCTGGTCAATCTGTCGGGCCAGCCCAGCGTGCGCTACGGCATTCCCTACCCGGTGATGGCCCGCGTCAGCATGGGCGTGCGCGGCGCCAACTTCCCGGCCATGGTCCGGGCCATCGTCGCCATCTTCTGGTACGGTGTGCAGACCTACTTTGCCTCCACCGCGTTGGCCATTTTGATCAACGCGCTGTTCGGCACCGGCGGCGGCGCGCAATTCCTGGGCATGACCGCGGTCGGCTGGTTCTCCTTCATCGTCGTGTGGCTGTTCCAGCTCTTCCTCTTCTGGCGGGGTATCGAGACGATCCGCCATTTCCTCAACTGGGCCGGCCCCTTCGTCTACGTGGTGATGCTCATTCTCATGGGGATCATCTGGTACATGGCGGGCGGCAGCCTGCTGTCTGAAGTCGGCAACATCTTCAGCGGTTCCGGCACCTACGCCGGCGGTCCTGTGGCCGCTTTCCTCGGCATTACCGGCACGATGATCGCCTACTTCGCGGCCGTGGTCATCAACTTCGGCGACTTCTCGCGCTTCGTGCGCAGCGAGAGGGAGATGAAGATCGGCAACCTGCTCGGCCTGCCGCTCAACGTCGCCTTCTTCTCGTTCATCGCGCTCTTCGTCACCGCCGGTACCGTCGTGCTGTTCGGCGAGCGCCTGACCAATCCCGCCGACATCGTCGAGCGGGTCGACAACCTGGCGCTGACCGTCATCGCCGCCGTCACCTTCTTCGCGGCGACGGTGGGCATCAACGTGGTGGCCAACTTCGTGCCGCCGGCCTACGACCTGGCCAACCTGATGCCCAGCAAGATCAATTTCCGGATGGGCGGGTTGATCACCTCGATTGCCGCCTTCTTCGTCGGTGCGCTGTGGGTCTCGGTGATCAGCAACATCGGCATCGCCGGCTTCGTCAACACGCTGGGTGCCATCCTCGCCCCGGTCTACGGGATCATGATCTGCGACTACTACCTGGTGAAGAAGCAGAAGCTGGACATTCAGCAACTGTTCTCCTCGGAGCCGGGCAGCAAGTACTACTATCTCAACGGCTGGAACCAGCGGGCGCTGATCGCTTTCGGGGCGGCCGCTGTCTTCTCCATCTCGACGGAATGGGTGCCGGCCCTGAGCTTCCTCTCCGGCTACGGCTGGGTGATCGGAGCCTTCCTGGGCGCCGTGTTCTACTACGGTCTGATGAGCACCAGCCCGTTGGCGGTTCGCGCCGACGACTGACGACGACGGACCGGCGCGCGGGCGAATTCCCGCGCGCCGGGTCCTTTTCGGGGCCGGCCGGGCCTGGGGCCGGAATATTCCGAGGAATGTTCTGATCAGGCGGGCGGGCGTGGAGCGCCCGCGCAATAAGCAAGAAGAAAGGCATCGGAATGACCACCATGACGACCGATTACCCACGCGACATGACCGGCTACGGCCCGGACGTGCCGCATGCGAAATGGCCTGGCGACGCCCGCATCGCGGTGCAGTTCGTGCTCAACTACGAAGAGGGCGGCGAGAACTGCGTGCTGCATGGTGACGCTGCCTCGGAAACCTTCCTGTCGGAAATGGTCGGCGCGGTGCCGTTTGTCGGCGCCCGCCACATGAGCATGGAATCGCTCTACGAATACGGCAGCCGGGCCGGCGTCTGGCGGGTGCTGAAGCTGTTCCGCGAGCGGCGGCTGCCGATCACGGTCTTCGGCATCGCCATGGCGCTGGAGCGCAACCCGCTGGTCGCCGAGGTCGTGCTCAAGGACGGCCACGAGATCTGCTCGCACGGCTATCGCTGGATCAACTATCACGGGATGCCGATCGAGCAGGAGCGCGAGCACATGCGGCTTGCCATCGAGATCCAGAAACGCATCACCGGCGAACGGCCGCTCGGCTGGTACACCGGGCGCACCAGCGAGAACACCCGCGTGCTGGTCGCCGAGGAAGGCGGCTTCCTCTATGACGCCGACGACTATTCCGATGACCTGCCGTTCTGGAGCCGGGTGGTGGAAAAGCCGCACCTGGTGGTGCCCTATACGCTGGACACCAACGACATGAAGTTCGCCGCGATCCAAGGGTTCAACAGCGGCGAGCAGTATTTCACCTACATGAAGGACGCCTTCGATATCCTCTACGAGGAGGGCGCCGAAAAGCCGCGCATGATGTCGGTTGGCCTGCATTGCCGGCTGATCGGCAAGCCGGCCCGCTTCCAGGCGCTCAAGCGGTTCGTCGATTACGTCCTTTCGCACGACAAGGTATGGGTGGCCCGGCGCGTCGACATCGCGCGCCACTGGCGGGAACATTTCCCGCGGGGCTGAAGCGGAACACCGGCCGACGGGCGGCGGGAAGCGAGACCGATGAACGACCAGCACCACCACTTCATGGGCGTGGCCCTCGACGAAGCCCGATCAGCGGCCGCGGCCGGCGATTGGGCCTTCGGTGCCGCCATCGTCCGCGACGGGGCCGTGGTCGCGGTCGGCCGCAACGCCGCCAATACGTCCGGTGTGCCTCTCTATCACGCCGAGACCACGGCCATCCTCAATGCCTGCCGCGACAGTCGCCGTGACGATCTGCACCCTGTACGCCACGCAGGAACCCTGTCCCCTTTGTCTGTGGG
This sequence comes from Rhodospirillales bacterium, assembly GCA_014859895.1. Lineage (GTDB taxonomy): Bacteria > Pseudomonadota > Alphaproteobacteria > Rhodospirillales > Shumkoniaceae > Shumkonia. The sequence continues at coordinate 68,556 of JACZKS010000147.1, read as the reverse complement.
CGATGCTGGAATGCGGCATCGCCCGCTTGGTTTTGGGCAGCCGCCATGTCGACCGATGCGATCGGGGCCGGGGCGACGTCGGCGGATATGCGGTCGAGCGCCTGCTGGCGCTCACCGAACGGTCCCTCGAAGTGGTAACCGGAGTGAGGGCGGAGGAGTGCGCATGTCTGACGCCACGCTGGCCGGGCGACCGGTAGCCCGGTGCCCCGATTCGGGGCGTTTCGACGATCAGCACCGATGGATCGACTGGCCGCGCCCACCTTTTGGGCAGATGCCAGCGTGCCCTGATAACGAAAAGGGCGGAAATGCGGGCAACGGACCGCGACGGCGGTCGAAGGGCTGGGAACTGCAACATGGCCTTGGCAGGGGCGTGATTTCCTTCCATTGTGAGCAATTCTTAAGCACGGGGAAGCTAGAACGATCATGACAAATACGGCAGAGACCGCTCAACGGCTGAGCATGCGCGTCAACTGGGTTATCGAGCGGGCCTGTGTGCTGCTGATGGTCCTTCTGGTGCTCGACGTGTGGCTGGGCATTCTGGTGCGCTACGTGGTGCCAATTCAGATCACCTTCACCGAGGAACTGGCGCGCTATCTGATGATCTGGATGGCGTTGCTGGCGGTTTCCTGCGGCATCGCGCATCGCGAGCACATCGGCGTGACCATGATCTTCGAGCGGTTTCCGCCGCGGATGCGGCGCTGGCTCGCGGTCGGTTTCGACTTGGTCGGGCTGGCCTTTTTTGGGCTGCTACTGTTTTACGGGATGGGTTTCTTCGAGCGCGGCTTCCGGCAGGTCACCATGATCTACGCCATTCCCAAGGCCTATGCCAACGCGGCGGTGCCGGTGGCGTCTCTCATCTGCTGCATCCAATTGATTTTGGTCGGGGTGCGCGATTTTCTCACTTTCGGCAAGACCGTCAGCAGTCAGGCGGGGGCGTGACATGATCATTGTCGCAGTCATCTTTTTCAGTTTCATCGCCATCGGCATGCCGATCGGCGTCGTCCTGGGCGTCGCCGGCGTCATCGGCATTCTCGACATGGGCGGCGGCCGCTTCCTTGCCATGGTGCCGGACCGCTTCTTCGCCGGACTCGATCTCTATCCCTTCCTCGCCATGCCGTTCTTCATCCTGGCCAGCGAGATCATGAACCGCACCGGGATCACCGACCTGATCATCGGCATCGCGGATTCGTTGGTCGGCTGGATGCGCGGCGGTTTGGCCCATACCAACATGGTGGCCTCCGTGATGTTTGCCGGCGTCACCGGGTCGGCGACCGCCGACACCGCCACCTTCGGCAACACTCTGGTACCGGCCATGGTCAAGAAGGGCTACACCAAGTCGTTCGCTTGTGCGGTGACGGCCGCCGGCTCGATCATTGGGCCGACCATTCCGCCCTCCAACCTGATGATCATTTACGGTTCGATCATGGGGGTTTCCATCGCCGGCATGTTTGCCGCCGGCATCCTGCCGGGCCTGCTCATCTGCGCCGTCTGCATGGCGTTGATCGCCATTTTCGGCAAGGCCTGGAACCTGCCCAAGGCCGACCACAAGTTTCACCTGAATGCGGTCTGGACTGCCCTCAAGCACGGCTGGCTGGCCGCCATCCTGCCGGTGTTCATCCTGGGTTCGATCCTGGGCGGCTGGGCGACGCCCACCGAGGCGGCGGCCATTGCGGTCTTCTACGCCCTGGTGATCGGCGCCCTTATCTATCGGCGGTTGTCCTGGGGGGATCTTTATAACGCTCTCTTCCGCACGGCGATCGTCACCGCGATCCTGTTCCTGATCATCGCCTCGGCCACCATCCTCGGCTGGTGGATGACCTACAACCAGATCCCGCAGCTCATCGCCACCGGTTTCCTCGCGATTTCCGAGAATCCCGCGGTGATCATCGGGCTGATTATCGTGCTCCTGCTGTTCGTCGGCCTGTTCATGGACATCAACGCCTCGCTGATCATCCTGGCGCCGGTGCTGGGGCCGCTGACGCTGGCCATCGGAATGGACCCGGTCCACGCCGGTATCGTCATCATCCTGTCCCTCAATATCTCGCTGATGACGCCGCCGGTCGGGGCCTGCCTGTTCGTCCTGGCCTCGGTGTGCAAGGAGAAGATCGAGAACATCACCCGCGACCTGTGGCCGTTCATCGTGGCCGAGGTGGCGGTACTTATCATGGTCGCCTACTGGGCGGACATGACCCTCTGGGTTCCCCATATGCTGGGGTTCTAACGAGGGCGCCTTAGGTTGAACGAAAAGTTCCTGAGAGAGGGAACGAGCTCACGGAAAGGAAAGCTTCAATGACGAGACTTCACGGAACGTTCCACACCTTCGCGGCCACGCTCGGCGTCGCCACGTTGGTTTCGGCGTCGGCCCTGGCGGCCGACGTCACCATCCGCATCGGCCATCTCAACACCGCCGATCCGTTCGAGATTCATTCGGCGGCGATGGGCACCGTCTTCAAGTCGCTGGTCGAAAGCGCCAGCAACGGCGCCATCGAGGTCAAGTTGTTCCCCAACGGCCAGCTCGGCAAGGATAACGAGGTCATCGACCAGGTCCGCCAGGGCATCGTCGAATCGTGCATCTCCTCGGCCGGCGGCATCGCCCAGCACTATCCGCTGGTCGGCATCTTCGATCTGCCGTTCGCCTTTCCCAACATCTCCGTCGCCTCCAAGGTTATCGACAAGAACAGCGACTTCGGCAAGAAGCTCGTCGCCGATCTCGAGGCGAAGACCCCCGGCCTCAAGGTGCTTGGCCTGCTCGACAGCGGCGGCTTCTTCGCCTTCTCGAGCTCCAAGCGGCCGATCAAGACGGTCGATGACATGAAGGGCCTCAAGATCCGCACCATGCAGCTGCCGACCCATGAGACGATCGTCTCCTCGCTGGGCGGCCAGCCGACCGCGCTTGCCTGGGCCGAGGTCTACACCTCGCTGCAGACCGGCGTCGCCGACGGCCAGATGAACCCGGTCACCATCATGGCCAACGCCAAGTTCCAGGAGGTGCAGAAGTACCTGTCGCTGACCAACCACCTGATCACGCCCTACATGTGGTTCATCAACAAGGGGTTCCTTGACGGCTTGAAGCCCGAGCACAAGGAAATCGTGCTGTGGGCCTCCGACGTCGCCACCGACGCCGGCCGCTCCATCTCGCGCATCGCCGAGGCCTCCGACAAGGGCCTTGCGCTGTTGGCCAAGAAGATGGAAGTCAACGCCGTCTCGTCGGCCGAGTCGAAGAAGTTCGCCGCCGCCGCCCAGCCGGCCGTGCGCAAGCTGATCGAGGACAAGTACGGCGCCGAAGGCAAAGAGATGCTGGAAGCCATGCTGGCCTCCATCGCCGAAGCCGAGAAGACCTACAAGTAGGTTCTTCGGATCGTGAACGGGGCCGGGCGCCGTCGCGTCCGGCCCCTTTTCTATTCCACAGGAGGACACCATGCCGCCATCTCCCCGCCCGGCCAACCTGGCCATCGATTCCACCCGCCTGATGAGCCGGCTTGCTGCCTTGGGCCGAGTCGGCGCGCTGCCCGGCGGCGGTGTCTGCCGGCTGGCTCTGACCGACACCGACCGCCAAGGGCGCGATCGCGTGGTGGGCTGGATGCGTGACCTCGGCCTTGCCGTCACGGTGGATCGCATCGGCAACGTCTTCGGCCTGCGTCCGGGGGCGGAGGAGGGGCCACCCGTCGTTATCGGCAGTCACATCGACACCGTGGCGACCGGCGGGCTTTATGACGGCGCCTTGGGCGTGCTGGCCGGGCTTGAAGTCGTAAACGTGCTCAACGATGCCGCCATCCGCACCCGCCGGCCGGTGGCGGTCGCCTTCTTCACCAACGAGGAAGGCGCGCGCTTCGCCCCCGACATGATGGGCAGCGGCGTGCTGAGCGGCCATCTCGACCTGGCCGAAATGCTCTCCTCCGTCGGCATCGACGGCGCCACGCTGGGCGATGACTTGGCGCGTATCGGCTATGCCGGAGAGACGCCGGTAGGCGCGATTGCCGCTCACTGTTATCTGGAACTGCACATCGAGCAGGGCCCGGTCCTGGATGCCGAGGGCATCGCCATCGGCGCCGTTACCGGGGTACAGGGCATTTGTTGGACCGAGTATCGCTTCAAGGGCCAGACCAACCACGCCGGCACCACGCCGATGACCATGCGCCGCGACGCCGGCTACGCCGCCGCCCGTCTCGCCGTCGAGGCCCGCCGGGTGGCGCTCGAAACCGGTGGCGCCCAGGTGGCCACCGTTGGGCGCTTTGGCGTGACGCCGGGCCTGACCAACGTGGTGCCCGGCGAAGCCCTATTGACCACCGATCTGCGCAACACCGACGGTGCCGTGTTGGCTGCCGCCGACGCCCGCCTCCAGGCCTTCGCCCGCGAGGTCGCCGCCGCCGAGGGAGTGGCGCTCGAAACCCGCGCGCTCGCCCGCTTCGACCCGGTGGCCTTCGATCCGGCTCTCGTCGGGCTTGTCGAGGAAACCGCCCGCGGCCTCGGCCATAGCGTCAGGCGCATGCCCTCGGGGGCCGGCCACGACGCCCAGATGTTCGCGCCCCACTGCCCAAGCGCCATGATCTTCGTGCCGAGCAAGGGCGGCATCAGCCACAACATCACCGAACATACCGACCCCGCCCAAATTGCCGCCGGCGCTGGGGTACTGCTGCGCGTCGCCCTGGAAAAAGCTGGCGTTGAGTCGGACGAGTAGATTCGCCGCAGAGAGACACAGAGCCGTTCCTATAGCGCGGGCGATGCCCGCGCTGATCCCCTTCTCTGTGCCTCTGTGTCTCTGTGGTTCAACCTTCCTTCACCCCAGGAAGAGTGCGCCGGCCAGGACCCACGCGGCGATGAACAGCGTCTCGGCGACCATCAGGCTGACCGGGATGGCGCCCACCGTCATCAGGGCCTTGAGTGAGGTTTTGACCCCCAGCGCGGCGATCGCCGCAACCAGGCACCAGCGCGACAGCTCGGTAAGGAAAGCCCGCGGCGCTTCGGGCACTAGGCCGAAGCTGTTGGCGGCGACCAATAGGCAGAAGGCGATCACGAAGAAGGGCAACGGCACCCGTTGGCCGGTCCCGCCCTCGCGCCGCCCGAAGACGAGCGATAGCGCGAACACCACCGGCACCAGCATGGCGACGCGGAAGAGCTTGGTCACCGTCGCCACGTCGCCGGCCTCGGGCGAAATGCCATAGCCCGCCCCCACGACCTGGGCGACGTCGTGGATGGTGCCGCCCAAAAAGATGCCGGCCGCCTGATCGTCGAGCCCGATGGCGGACGCGACGATGGGGTAGACGACCATGGCGATGGTGGACAACGTGGTTACCGCGATGACCGCGAAGATGGTGTTGCGTTCGTGATGAGGATGGCGTGGCAGCACGGCGGCAATCGCCATCGCCGCCGAGGCGCCGCAGATGCCGACCGCGCCGCCGGTCAGCACCCCGAAGCTGCCGCCCCGCCCCAGAAGTTTCGCCGCGGCCCAGCCGACCGCGATGGTCAGCACCACGCCGGCCCCGACCCAGCCAATGATGGAAAGCCCCAGTCCCGCCACCTGCTCGACCGTGATGCGCAGGCCCAGAAGCGCCACGCCCACCCTCAGCACGCGCGACGCCGTGAACTCGATGCCCGGCACGCAGCGCCGGTCCTCGGCCAGGAAGTGGAAGGCCAGCCCCAGCAGCAGGGCGAACAGCATCTGTGGTGCCCCGTAATGGTCGGAAAGAAAGCGGGCGGCGGCGGCGACGGTAAGGGCCACGACCATGCCAGGAAAATAGCGCCGCCAGCGGCGGACTCGACGGGCGGCGACGACGAGACGGCGCATGAAAGGGCTCACCACGGCGGGGGATCTCCGGCTGAGAAGGGGTCGCAGTTGTGGCCGATGGAAGGGCTATCGTCAAGGGCGCCCGGTGCGCTTCGTCACTTCGAGGGGGGCGGCCCGGCGGGTCTCTGGCGATGCCGCTTGACACGGCAATAGATAAGTAAGTATTTACTTAATTAAAGGAGAAGCCGATGGTCACCGGCAGGCGCATGCATGGCGAAGAAAGGCGGCGGCAGATTCTCGATGTCGCCCTCGACGTTTTCGCCGAACAGGGGTTCCATGGCGCGCGTTCGCGCGAGATCGCCCGTCGCGCTGGCGTGAGCGAAACCCTCGTCTTCCGGCATTTCGCCAACAAGGAACGATTATACGAGGAAGCCTTGGCGCACCTGTTCGGCGGCCACGACGTCGCCGCCGATATCGGCGGGGAGATCGCCCGCGCCGACGACCACGGCGTGTTCACCGGCGTCGCCCGCCACATGCTGGAGCACGCCCGCCGGGATGCGCGGATTTTGCGATTGCACCTGTTCCAGGTCCTCGACCGCATGCGCGTCACGGGGGACGATGGTGGCGCGGCGCTCCGCGAGGGGCGGCTGGAGGCGCTGCTGACTGGCTACATCGCCCGGCGCGGCCGCGAAGGCGGCCTGCGCGCCGAGGCGCCCGAGCTGACGGCCAAGCTCTTCCTCTATTGGGTATTCATGGCCATCGCCGATCGCGAACTGGGACTCACCAGCTCGCCGCCCGCGTTCGGCGACGCTGAATTGGCCGACCTACTGGCACGACGCCTCCTGTACGGCATCGCGGGCGGGCACGACGGCGGCCACCTTTCGCCCCACGACTAGCCATTGATTTTGCCCTTGATATGGAGGCTCCCATGCCCCGCCACGTTTGCCCCCCGTGGGTCGGCTATCTTCTGCTCAATCCCCTGCGCAAGTGGCTCGAAAACCCCGTTCGCCTGCTCGGCCCGTTCGTGCGTCCCGGAATGACGGTCCTCGAGCCGGGATGCGCCATGGGCTATTTCACCCTGCCGCTGGCCCGCATGGTGGGGCCCGAGGGGCGGGTGGTCGCCACCGACATCCAGGCGGCGATGCTGGACCGCCTTCGGCGCCGCGCCGCCAGGGCCAACTTGGCCGATCGCATCGAGTGCCGGCTTACCGGCGCCGATGATCTGGGCGCCGACGACCTCGAGGGGCAGGTGGATTTCGCTGCCGTCATTCACGTGGTCCACGAGGTTCCCGACGCCGGCCGTTTCCTGGGCAACCTCCTCCGCGCACTCAGGCCGGGCGGCCGGGCGCTGGTGGTCGAACCCAAGGGGCACGTTGCCGAGGCCGACTTCGAAGCTACCCGCGAGGCTGCCCATACGGCCGGATTCGCCGTCCAGGAATTCGACCTCGCCCGGCGTTGCATGGCCCTCCTCAGGCCGTGACCGGGCGGCGTCAATAGAGCATGCCGTGTGCCCCCAGCACGGCGCCCGCCACGGTGATGAGGCTTGCCGTCAGCAGCATCCAGTGCAACCGCTGCACCAGGGCAAAGGTGCCCTCGGGGTCGCGCCCGGCCCTTTCGTGGAACCAGCGGTGCAGGAACAGCGGCTCGGCGACGAACAGGATGGCACTGAAGATGACCCACACCGCCACCATGGCATGCATCCACCACATGCCGGGCTCCAGGAAGCGGTCCCAGGCATCCATCCGCCAGGTCATGTAAAAGCCGGTCGCCCCCGCCAGAAGGGTCGAGAGCTTGGCCTGGCCCGAGAACTTGCCCTCGATGCCCTCGAAAAGGCCCAGCCGTTCTGCCGGCGCGCCCCGCCGCCTGAGCGCCGGCAGGATGACGGCGGTGACCATGGCGACGCCGCCGATCCAATGGACGATGGCCAGAACGTGCAGCGCGCGGGCGAGGGTGACGTCGTCCATGATCCACCTCTTCGATAGCGGCGAGACTCCCACTCTGCCCGACCCGTCACCGTCCCGCCAACCGGTAATCGCGTTCCCCTTGAATCGTACCGCGCCACCCCCATCTCGATAAAACATAGAAAGATGAGTAAACTTAGAAATATTACATTGTAGGACAGGAGATTCTTGTATGGGCGTAATCGACGAAACCCTCCGGGCTAACGCCAAGTACGCCAAGGCCTTCGACAAGGGCCACCTTGCCATGCCGCCGGCACGCAAGTTCGCCGTGCTGGCCTGCATGGACGCCCGTCTGACGGTCGAGCCCATGTTGGGGTTGGAAACCGGCGATGCCCACATCATCCGCAATGCCGGCGGCATTGCCAGCGAGGATGCCGTGCGCTCCCTCATCATCTCGCACCGCCTGTTGGGCACGCGGGAATTCATGATCGTCAACCACACCGACTGCGGCATGCTCACCTTCAAGGACCACGAACTCGCCGAGGGGCTGGAGGCCGACACCGGCATCGCCGCCGTGGCGCCCGTGCACTTTCACGCCTTTGCCGACGTCGAGGCCAATGTCGCCCGTCAGATTCGCCGGGTGCGGGCTCACCCGTGGATACCCGCCGCCATCCCGGTGCGCGGCTTCGTCTATGACGTCAAGACGGGGAAGCTCTCGGAAGTGAAGCCTTAAGGGCGCACCCTCCCGCCAGCCCTCACAGCGCCTTGCGGTACTGGATGAACCCCGAGCGTTCGGCCACCTGGTCATAGAGGGCCTGGGCCGTGGCGTTGGTCTCGTGCGTCATCCAGTAGACGCGGGGCGAACCCGCCGCCTTGGCCCTTTCGTAGACCGCCTCGATCAGCGCGCGGCCCACCCCCTTGCCGCGCGCCGCCTCGGCCACGAACAGATCCTGCATGTAGCAGACCGGGGCGAGGGTGGCGGTATTGCGATGAAGAATGGTGTGGGCGAAGCCGATCAGCCCGCCGTCCGCCTCGGCGACCAGCGCATTCACTGGCTCGTAGGCGTCGAAGAATCGCCCCCAGGTTGTCCGCGTGACGTCATCGGCAATCGCCCGCCCGTAGAAGCGGTGATAGCCCACCCACAAGGGCAGCCACTGGGCGAAATCGGTGGGCGCCAGGGCGCGCACGGTCACGACATCGGACAAGGCGGTTCTCCTCCACAATCGAAGGCCGCAGCGTAGGCGGGAATACCAAGGGGTGGCAAGGGGCGCCGCCCCCTCACCAATAGCGAAGCGCGCCTTCGAACATATGCGCCAACTCGTCTCTGGTGATCGGCCGGGCGGCGTTGTCGATGACCCGCTTCTGCGGCCATGCCTTCTCGGTCAGCGCCGGCACGTCGGCTGCGGTGTAGCCGACGTCGGTCAGCCCATTGGGAATGCCGATGGTCCGCATCATGGCGATCACCTTGTCGGCCAGGATGTCGCCGGGCGCCTTGTTGACGCCCTCGGTTTGCGCACCGAGCGCGCGGGCGGCGCGCAGGTGGCGCTCCGGGCAAGCCGGCCCCATGTGCCGGAACACCGACGGCGAGTTGACGATCACCGCATAGCCGTGGGGCACCAGCGGGTGGTCGGGCGGCCAGCCTTCGGCGTGATAGTCGCGCACCAGGCCGGCCACGGCGTAGGACATGCCGTGCGGAATGGTGCAGCCGGCGGTGCCGAAGCCGATGCCGGCCAGCATGCCGGCGAACATGAGGCGTTCGCGCGCTTCCGAATCGGCGGGGTCGGCCACTGCCCGCTCCAGATTCTCGCCGATCAGGCGAATGGCCTCGATGCAGTTGATATCGCTGTAAGGGTTGGCTCCCTGGCTCAGGGGGCGCAGGGCCGGGTCCTCGGGGGCCGGGCGGTGGGTGTGCGGCCGCGCGGTCAGCGACTCGACGGCGTGGCTGAACACGTCCATGCCGTTGGCGGCGACCACCGTGACCGGCAGGGTGGCCAGCGCCTCGGGGTCGACGATGCCCATGGAAGGTTTCAATCGCGGGCTGGCGATGCCGGTCTTGGCGTTCATCTCCTCGAAATCGAAGATGGCGATACCGGTGCACTCGCTGGCGGTACCGAAGGTGGTGGGGCAGGCGATGTGGGGGCGCAGCGGCCCCGGCACGTGCCGGCCCTTGCCGATCGGCGCGTTGACGTAATCGAGGAAGTCGGCGGGCGGATGGGTGGCATACAGGTTGGCGGCCTTGCAGGTGTCCATCACCGAGCCGCCGCCGACGGAAACGAAGCCGTCGAAATCGCCTTCCTCGGCGAAACGGATGGCGGCCTTGAACGATGCCCCGGTCGGTTCGACTACGCAACGGTCATAGAGGGTCACGTTGATCCCCTTGTCCCGTAGCGACCGGGTGGCAATCTCCACGGCCGGCAGTTTGGCCACGCGCGGGTCGGTGTAAAGGGCGACCCGGCCCATCCCCAGAAAGCGGGCATGGGATCCGATCTCGGCCAGGGCGCCTGCCCCAAATGTCTCCTTGGTTGCTTCGAAGGTAAACGCGGTGTCGCCGCCGTCGCGGGGGGAAAAGTAGTCGGATACCGCCATCGTCGCCCCTCCTCCAGGTAGCCGAGTGCATCGGTCACTTCTATCCGGCATGGTAGTGGAAACGGTCTGGCCGGAGAAGGGGAAGCGAGGCCCACCAATCACCCCTGCCTCCCCAAACAGAAAGACCGCGTCACTCCGTACGGAGGGACGCGGTCTGGCTGGGCATCGGATCGACGGGAAAGAAGCTCCCGTCGCCGATGGGGTTGAGATCAGCCCTGACGCGGCGTGCCGCGGTTGAGGATCTCGCGCAGCTTGTCCGCCGGATGGCGCATGCGGGCGAGGAAGATCATCGCCGCGATCACGTAGGGCTTGTAGCTGGCTTCCTTGTAGAGCGGCACGCGGTAGCGGTCGAACACGGTGTCGGCCACTTCGCCCTGTTTGCACGAAACCCCGGTGATGTCGGCCGGCAGGCAGTGCATGTAAAGGGCCGAGCCGTTGTGGGTCGCCGCCATGCGCTTCTCGGTGCACTCCCAGTCCTTGTGCTTGGCGTTCTCGGCCAGCAGTTCCTTCTCCAGCGCCTTGATGCCGTCGAAGTCGCTCTTGCCGTAGAGGTCGGTGCGCTTTTCCATGGCGGAGAAGGAGGCCCAACTCTTGGGATAGACGATGTCGGCTCCCTCGAAGGCCTCGTCCATCGAGTTGGTGCGCGTGAAGCTGCCGCCGGACGCGCGGGCATTGCGCTCGGCCACTTCCTCGACCTCGGGCATCACCTCGTAGCCCTTGGGATGGGCCAGCACGACTTCCATGCCGAAGCGGGTCATCAGCCCGATGATGCCCTGGGGCACCGAAAGCGGCTTGCCGTAGGACGGCGAATAGGCCCAGCTCATGGCGATCTTGCGGCCCTGCAGGTTCTCGATGCCGCCGAAGTGGTTGATGAGGTGCAGCATGTCGGCCATCGACTGGGTCGGGTGGTCGATGTCGCACTGGAGATTCACCAGCGTCGGGCGCTGTTCCAGCACGCCGTCGCGGTGGCCTTCCAGCACGGCGCGGGAAACTTCGCGCATGTAGGCGTTGCCCTTGCCGATGTACATGTCGTCGCGGATGCCGATGACGTCGGCCATGAAGGAGACCATGTTGGCGGTCTCGCGCACCGTCTCGCCGTGGGCGACCTGCGACTTGCCTTCGTCCAGATCCTGAACCTCGAGGCCCAGCAGGTTGCAGGCCGAGGCGAAGCTGAAGCGGGTGCGCGTCGAGTTGTCGCGGAAGATAGAGATGCCGAGCCCCGAGTCGAACACGCGGGGCGAAATGCCCTGCTCGCGCAGGCCGCGCAAGGCCTCGGCCACCGTGAAGACGGCGGCGATCTCGTCGTCGGTCTTCTCCCAGGTGAGCAGGAAGTCCTCGTGGTAAAGTCCGCGGGCGTCAAGCCGGCCCAGTTCCTTGACCAATTCTTCGATTCTGACCTTGTCCATCTTTCTTGGCTCCAGTGGGGGTGCGATTAGCGGTTTAATCTCTTTTCCGTCACTCCCGCGCAAGCGGGAGTGACGAGAGAGGAAAGGGCGGGTGAGGGGCAACGCATGACGGCCATCCCTCAGGGCACGATGGTGGTACCGGTGGCGCCGTCGACGGCGTCGGCGACGTGGGCGGGATCGGTGATGACGACCCGTTTGCCGCCGGCTGCCAAGTACGCCAGCGCCGCCTCGATCTTGGGCAGCATGCTGCCCGGCGCGAAGTGGCCTTCCTTGGCGTAGCCGGCCATCTCGGCGGCCGTCACGGAGGAGAGCGGCCGGGCGTCCGGCGTGCCGAAGCCCAGCATGACCTGCGGTACGGCGGTCGAGATGACCAGCAACTCGGCGCCGAGTTGGCTGGCTAAAAGGGCCGAGGCGTGGTCCTTGTCGATCACCGCGTCGACGCCCTCGAAGGCCCCATCCTTCTCGATGACCGGGATGCCACCACCGCCAACGGCCACCACGTGATAGCCGCCTTCGAGCAGCCGGCGGACGGCCTCCAGCTCGGGGAAGGAGACCGGGCGGGGTGAGGGGACGACGCGCCGCCAGCCGCGCCCGGCGTCTTCCTTGAGTACCCATTCGGGGTGCTGGGCGGTCAGTTCCGGCAACTGTTCGGCGGTATAGAAGTCGCCGATCGGCTTGTCGGGGTGGGCCAGGCCGGGATCGGCGGCATCGACCACCACCTGGGTTACCACGGTGGCCACGTTGCGGGGCCGGCCGCGCCTTGCCAACTCGTTGCCGAGCGCCTGCTGGATCTGGTAGCCGAGTGCGCCTTGGGTGTCGGCGACGCAGCTGACCAGCGGCACGTGATGCATGCCGGCGGCCTGCCTGGCGATCTCGGAGCGGCGGAGGATGAAGCCGACCTGCGGGCCGTTGCCATGCGTGATGACCAGCCGCCAGCCGGCCTCGGCCAGCTTGACCACGCTGGCCATGGTCTCGCAGATGGCGCGGTACTGATCCTCGACGGTTTTCAGTTCCTTCGACTTGAGCAGCGAATTGCCGCCCACCGCCACCACCGCGATCCGGTTGCCGCCAGGCGTCGTCATGGTGCCGCCTCCCTGTCTAGCCGGATCGCTTCTCAGGCCGGCTTGCGTTTGAGGTAGGTCAGCGGTAGCGCGGCGTAAAGGGCGGCGCAGCGGACCAGGTCCTCTTTCCAGGTCTTCTCGTTGGGGGCGTGGGCCTCCTTCTCCTTGCCCGGGCCGAAGCCGATGCAGGGGATGCCGTACATGCCCATGATCGAGACGCCGTTGGTCGAGAACGTCCACTTGTCGATGCGGGGTTCCGCCGCGAAAAGGCCGCGGTAGGCGTCGGCCGCAGACTGGCAGGCGTCGTGGTCCTCGGGCGCCACCCAGGTCGGGAAATAGCAGTCGGTGGGATAGACCAGCCCGGTGTAGGAAGCCCGCTCGTAGGTGTACATGCTGACCTTGGCCTTGGCCGCCTTGACGGCCGGCAGATCGCGGATCTGCGACAGGGCCAGCTCCTTGTCCTCGCCGACGGTGAGCCGCCGGTCGATGGAGATGGAGCAGCCGTCCGCCACCGCGCAGCGGCTGGGCGACGTGAAGAAGATCTCCGAAACCGTGAGCGAGCCCTTGCCAAGGAAGGAGTCGTGCTTGAGGCGGGGGTGGAGCGCCTCGAGGTCGGCCAGGATCTTGCCCATCGCGAAGATGGCGTTGTCGCCGCGCTCGGGCGCCGAGCCGTGGGCGCTGACGCCCTTGACGTCGACGCGGATCTCCATGCGGCCGCGCTGGCCGCGATAGATGCCGCCGTCCGTCGGCTCGGTGGAGACCACGAACTCGGGACGCAGGCCACGCTCCTTAACCAGGTATTGCCAGCACAGGCCGTCGCAGTCTTCTTCCTGCACGGTGCCGGTGACCACCAGGGTGTAGTCCTTGTCGAGGCCGAGGTCCTTGATGATCTTGCCGGCATAGACCATCGAGGCCATGCCGCCCTCCTGGTCGGAGGAGCCACGGCCGCCGATGGTCTCGTCGTCCTCGTAACCCTCATAAGGGTCGAAGGTCCAGTTGGCGCGGTTGCCGATGCCGACCGTGTCGATGTGGCCGTCCATGGCGATCAGCCGTTTGCCGCGGCCGATGAAGCCCAGGATGTTGCCCATGGGGTCGATCTCGACCTTGTCGAAGCCGACCTTCTCCATCTCCTCCTTGATGCGCAGGATAACGTCCTTCTCCTGGCAGGACTCGCTGGGGATGCGGATCATGTCGCGCAGGAACTTGGTCATCTCCGGCTTGTAGCGCTCTGCGAGCTCGCGGATCTTTTCGAACGGGATGGTGTCAGCCATGGGCGGGTCACTCCACTAAAGACAGGGGGATCAGATGATTTTCGAGGGATACTTGCCGAACCAGGCGATGTCCCGGTAATTGACCGGATCGGTCGCCCCTTCGGTGTTGAAGCACAGCACCACCGAGCGCGAGGTCAGGCCGAGTTCGGTCTTGAGATCGACGAAGGCGGGCATATTGGCCAGCAGGTGCAAAAGGCCGACCCCGACCGAGCCGGATTCGCCGGCCTCGACGGCGGGATCGCCGACGATCGGGTTGGCCAGGATGCGGATGCCGTCGGCGGCCACGAAATCGCCGCAGCGTACGAAGCACTGGGCGGTGGCCTTGAGCACGTCCCAGCCGATCGGGTTGGGCTCGCCGCAGGCCAGCCCGGCCATGATGGTCTTGAGCTCGCCGGTCACCGCATGCGGCTTGCCGTCGCCGGCCGCCATCGAGGCGTAGAGACAGGCGGCATTGGTCGGCTCGACGACGACGATGGTCGGCGCCCGCTCGCCGAAGCGATCGGCCAGGTAGCCGGCCACGGCGCCGGCCATGGCGCCGACTCCGGCCTGAAGAAACACGTGAGTGGGGCGGATGCCATAGGCGTCTAGGCGTTCGACTGCCTCGTGGACCATGGTGAGGTAGCCCTGCATGATCCAGGTCGGCACCTTGGTGTAGCCTTCCCAGGCGGTGTCCTGAACGACTTCCCAGCCCTCGCGCTCGGCGGTCTGGCAGGCCAAGCGCACGGCGTCGTCATAGTTGAGGTCGGTGACTTCGACCCGGGCGCCATGGGCGCGGATAGCTTCGACGCGGGCCGGCGCCGGGTTCTTGGGCATGAAGATGACGGCCTGCTGACCCAGCGTGGCGGCTGCCCAGGCGATGCCCCGGCCGTGGTTGCCGTCGGTCGCCGTGGTCAGCGTGACGCGGCCGATCTTGGCGAACACCTCGGGGTCACGCAGGCGGTTGAAGCCGGTCTTGGCGATGTCCCAGTCCAGCTTCTCGCACAACAGGCGGGCCACCGCGTAGCTGCCGCCCAGAGCCTTGAAGGCGTTGAGCCCGAAGCGTTGCGACTCGTCCTTGACGAAGACGCCACCGACTCCCCAGGCCGAGGACAGGCTGATGAGGCCGGCCAAAGGCGTTTCGGTATACCCAGGGATATCGCGATGAAAGCGGTGCACTTGGCGCGCCTTGGCGGCCGAGAACGCCTCCGGCGTGTCGCCGCCGACATCGGGATTCATCACGTATTCGAATTCGAAACCGCTGATTTCCGGCATGGTCCGGCTCCCTTCATTCGGCGGCGCGATCGGCCGGCTCGGCCTTGGTTTCGCGCAGGTAGCCGTAGATGGTGTAACGAGAGGTGCCAAGGGCGTCGGCCACATACTGTACCGTGCCCTTGTACATAAAGACGCCGGCCTTCTCGAGGTCGGCCACGATCTTCAGGCGGTCTTCCTTGCTGAGGTCCGAAGGGGCCTTGCCGAAGGCGCCAACGATGCCGTCGATTATCGATTCGACGGTCTCGGGAAAGGTGGTGGTGTGGAATTCCTTGCGGGCGGACTCGGCCACCGGCGAAAACTCGACGTGCTCGGCCAGCACGGCGTTGAGGCGCATGTATTCGCTGACGTCGAAGTTGATCGAGAGGCAGCCAACGACCTCGCCGTCGTCGTCGCGCACGAAGACGGTCGAGCACTTGAGAACTCGGCCCTTGCTGGTGACGTTCTTGTAGCCCAGCACGTCCTCGACGGCGTCGCCTTGTTCCTTGACCAGGCGGAAGGGGAAATGGCTGACCGGCGCTCCCACCTCGCGCCCGGTCAGGTTGCCGGCGACGTGGACAACGGCGTGGTCGGGGTGCGAGAAGTCGTGCACGACCACCTCGGCATGCGAGCCGAAGACGGCGACGATGGCGTCGGCGGTGCGCTTCAGATGATCGAGAAGATGGGTGTCCATGCGGCGTCTCCCGGCACGGACAGGGTATAGCAAACAATTTTGTTGAAGGCTACAACAAAATTGTTAAAGGCCCTTAGTTCCGTTCGGCGCCGGTAAACAGAACGGCTGCTCGGACTCCCTCGGGCAGCCCGGCTGCGGCCAAGTCGATCAGCCCGGCCAAGCCGGCCGAGCCGGTGTGCGAGACGGCGATTTCTGTGGCCTCGCGGCCGATGCGGTTGGCCTCGATCAGTCGGGGCTCGCCGACGATGCGCGCATCGCCGTCGGTCGCCGCCATGGCCTCGACGAGGGCCAGCCAGTCGTAGGTTTCGTCATCCAGGATGCCGTGCGCCACGCTGTGCGGCGTCGCCGGCCAGGGCTTCATGAAGTCGGCACGGTTTCGCGCGGCGTGGCGCAGCGATCCGGCCAGATCCTCGGGATTGGCCTCGCCGGCGAAGCGGGTGAAGGCCTGCTTCAAGGGATAGGCTCCCATGGTCTGCACGGTGAAGATGGCGGGCAGATGCGAAAGCGCGCCAAGCGCCTGAGCTTCCTTCAAGCCCTGATAGCAGGCCGAGCCCAGGGCGCCGCCGCCGACCTGGATCACCAGAAGATCGAGAGCGGTTCCGGCGTCGCGGAGAATGTCGGCCATTTCCCAGCCCAGCGTGTGGCCGCCCTCGATGGCCAGGCCCACCTCGTTGCCCTGCACGCCGAACGGCAGGCTGCCTTCCGCCACCGCCCGGCGGAAGCCGTGATAGCAGGGATCGCCCGGCTGTCCCGCCTGCCGTTCCATGACGTGGCAGATGGCCCCGAGATCCTTGAGGCGGTCGACCACCGGGGCCTCGGCGTCGGTGGGGATGAAGACGTCGAGCGGCCACTCGGCAGCCCTGGCGATGACGGCGGCGGCCAAGGCGGCGTTGCCGCAGCTGGCGATGGCGAGGCGCCGGGCGCGCAGGCCTTCGGCCACCGGCAGTCCGGCCCGCTCCAGCACCTTCAAGTAGATCATCACCCCCATCAGGTGGCGGGCCTTGTGCGAGCCGCTGACGTTGGCGGTTTCGTCCTTGACCCACACCTCGGCGCCCGCCGGCATGCCGATGGCGGCTGCAAGCGCTGGCTTGGGCGCGAAGGGCGTGATGCGGAATCCGTGTCCGTCGACGCGGGCGACGGCGGCATCCAGATCCTCGACCAAGCCGCAGAAGTCGGCGTCGGTCAGGCCGTGGCGGCGGGCTACGTGGTAGCCGAGCAGAAGCCGCTGGTAGCGGATGAACGGGTTTTGATCGGCGAGTGCGGCGGCCGGTTCCGGGAAGGCGACCTCGGGCCCGCCCAATCGGCGGACCAGCACGTGGTCGATGCCGTCATCCTCGGCGGCGTTGGGGCAGCGGAAGGCCAGCCTCGCGTCGGCGGCGACGACCGCTCCGCATCCCGAACAGGTGACCCGCACGTTGGCCATGGATCAAAGCGCTTTCGCCGCGCCGGTGCGGCCGTTGAACTCCTCGATCATGGCGTCCCAGGCCGGCACCAGATCCAGCAGGCCGTCCCAGAACTTCTGGTCGCGGCGGCGGTTGAAGTCCTCGATGGCGACGCCCTGCTGCTCGACCCAGGTGAAGTAGCCCAGGTTGAAGATGCGCTTGCGGTCGACCCTGGAGAGTTCGTGCAGGTGGTCGACGGCGGCCCGCTTGATCTCGCCGGCCCACACCTCGGCGGCGTGGATGGTGTCGAAATCGCCCCCGAAATAGCGGTTCATCGCCATCTCCTTTTCGGTACCGTACATCTCGGCGCCGTCGGTGGCCACCGTCATGATCACGTCGTCGGGGCCGAGGTCCAGGTATTTCGCCGTCTTGATGGCCGCCAGCATGTTGCAGATGCCGGAAAGCCCGATGTCGGAAAGGGCGGCCAGCACATCGGCGGCGATGCCGTGACGCTCGGCCAGATAGCGCCTTCCGACCTCGGTGTTGAACAGCACGCCGATGGTGTCGGTCGCCTCGTCGCTGACGGCGGCCACGAAATCGGTGTTCATGACGTTGTGGATGTAGGGCACGTGCTTGTCGCCGATGCCCTGGATGTTGTGCTCGCCGAAGCCGTTATAAAGCAGGGTCGGGCATTCCAGCGCCTCGACGACGACGATGCGGGCGCCGAAGCGATCCTTCAGATAGTCGCCGGCCGCCAGTGTGCCGCCCGAGCCGGAAGCCGAGACGTAGGCTGCCATGTTGAGGCCGGCCGCCTCGCCGCCCATGGCTTCGAAGACGGCGCCCAGCGCCGGGCCGGTGCAGACGCGGTGCACCAGGTAGTTCCCGAACTCGCAGAACTGGTTGAAGATGACGTTGGCCGGGTCGCGGTCAAGCTCGGCGCACTTGTCGTAGATTTCCTTGACGTTGCTTTCCGAGCCCGGCGTGCGGATGATGTCGCCGAGATCGGTCACCCACTTTTCCAGCCAGGCGAAGCGTTCGCGGCTCATGTTCTCGGGCAGCACGGCGACGCCCCGGCAGCCCATGATGCGCGAGATGGCGACGCCGCCGCGGCAGTAGTTGCCTGTGGAGGGCCAGATGGCGCGATGCTGGCCGGGATCGAACTGCCCGGTGATGACGCGCGGCGCCAGGCAGCCATAAGCGGCCAGCACCTTGTGCGCGCGAATCATCGGGAAACGCTCGCCCAGCGCCAGCACGATGCGGGCCGGCACGCCGGACAGCGCAGACGGGATTTCCAGGAAGGCCGGTTGGGCAACGCTGCCCTTGCGGTCGGCGGCGTTGTACCAGTGCACGCGAAACAGGTTGAGCGGATCGGCGCGGTCCGGATCGGCCGAGCCGACGCGGCGGCGCACCGACTCGGGGATGCGGTCGGGCTCGGCCAACTGCGAGAAGGTGGGCAGCACGATGCCGGCGTCGCGGAAGCGGCGGACCGAGCTGTCGTAGATCGCCTTGTCGACGATTCCAGTTTCGAGGCCGAGCGTGGTCATGAAGGAAAGCTCCTGACGGTGGGCGGTCGGCCCTTCACAGCGGGAAATGGGGCCCGGCGCGCCGGCAATGGATGATGGGGACGCTTAGTACCTTCTCCGCCGCCCCAAGGCAATGGTCGGGGAGGGGCGCGGCGTTCAGGACAGCACGCGCAGGTCGGCGCGCAGGCGGTCGGGGTCGGAGCCGGCGAGCCGGCGTTCGACTGCCGCGTGTGACGACTCCCACAGGGGCATTGCCTTGGCCAGCAATGCCCGACCGGCCGCCGTCAGTGCCAAGCGGCGGCTGCGCCGGTCGGACTCGTCGACCGATACCGTCAGCAATTTGCGCCGCTCCAACGGCTTGAGGTTGGCCGTCAGCGTCGTGCGATCCATGGCCAACAGGGCGGCGACCTCTCCCATGCCCGGCGGCTTGGGGCGGTTGAGCGACATCAAGAGGGAAAACTGGCCGTTGGTCAGCGCCACCGGCCGCAGCGCCTCGTCGAAATGGCGCGCCATCGCGCGGGCCGCCCGCTGCACATGAAGACAGAGACAGGCGTCCCGCACTTTTATTGTGATTTCGTACGGAAGGCCATTGTCATCGGGCATGGCGGCACCATATTGCGTTGATATCAATATAATCGATCGGACGCCAAAAAGCCATACCTTTTGTCGGGAAAAATCCTCTGGAGGCTGCAATGACGCAGAAAGTCCTCATCTTGGTCGGCACCAAAAAGGGCGCGTTCATTTTCGAAAGCGAGCCGGGCCGGCGGTCATGGGCGCAGCGCGGCCCCTTCTGCGAGACTTGGCCGTTGAACCATGTGGTTGGCGATGCGGCGAGCGGCACCATCTATGCCGGCGGCGGCAACGAATGGTTCGGCCCGGCGGTTTGGAAATCGACCGACCTCGGCAAAACGTGGACACATTCGAGCGAAGGTCTGGCCTACGACGCCGGCGAGCAGCCGATCAAGTCGGTGTGGAGCCTGGCGCCCGCCGCCGGCAGCCTTTATGCCGGCGTCGAGCCGGCCGGCCTCTTTCGCAGCGACGACGGCGGCCTGTCCTGGAGCCATGTCGCCGGCCTCCGCGATCATCCGTCCCGTCCCGACTGGCAGCCGGGCGGCGGCGGTCTCATCTTGCATTCGCTGGTTCGACATCCAACCGACGATCGCCAGCTTTGGGTCGGCATCTCGGCGGCCGGCGTTTTCCACACGGCGGATGGCGGCGCCACCTGGCAGCCGCGCAACCAGGGGACGCGGGCCGATTTCCTGCCGGAAGGGGAACGCTATCCCGAAATGGGCCAGTGCGTGCACTGCCTGGTGATGGCGCCCGGCCGGCCGGAGCGCCTGTACCAGCAGAACCACTGCGGCATGTACCGCAGCGACGACGGCGGTGAGCGCTGGGAGAGCATCGAGGCGGGCCTGCCGTCCTCCTTCGGCTTTCCGGCGGCGGCCCATCCGCGCGATCCGGAGACCCTCTACCTGTTGCCCCTCAATGGTGACTCGGCGGGGCGCTATGTGCCGGAAGCCAAGGCCGCGGTGTGGCGGACCCGCGACGGCGGCGCCAGCTGGCAAGCGCTGCGCAAGGGGCTGCCCCAGAAGAACGTTTATTTCGGGGTGCTGCGCCAGGCCATGGCCACCGATCGGCTGGAGCCGGCCGGCGTCTACTTCGGCACCAATACCGGTGCGCTGTTCGCCAGCGCCGACGAGGGTGAAAGCTGGAGCCGTGTTGCCGAAAATCTGCCGACCATTCTGTCGGTGGAGACGCTGGTGGTCGAGGCATGAGCGCAGCCCCGGTGATCGTCCGCTTGCCCGATGCCCTGGTCGCCCTGTTCCCGGGATCGCCCCGGCGGCTGGAGATCGTCGCGGCGACGGTGGGTGAGGCGATCGACAACCTCGATCGCCGGTGGCCGGGAATGCGCGACCGCCTGTGCGATTCGACGCCGGCCATCCGGCGCCACATCAATGTCTTCGTCGAGGGTGAGCGTGCGAGTCTGGAAACCCCGCTCAAGCCCGGTGACGAGGTGTTCGTCCTGACGGCGATCAGCGGCGGCCGATCGCCGGTGGGGAGCCGTCTATGTCTGTGTCGAAGTGCGGATGAAGGAGAAGACGATGAGCATTCGCGGAAGCTGCCATTGCGGGAAGATCGCATACAGCCTGAACGCGGAATCGCCGACGGAGGCAATCGAATGCAACTGCTCGATCTGCCGGCGGAAGGGCTCGCTGCTCGCCTTCTTCACGCCGGACAAAGTCCATCTCGAGATGTCACGTGACGACATCGCCGTCTACACCTTCAACCAGCACGTCATTCGCCATCAGTTCTGCAAGACCTGCGGCTGCGCGCCGTTCGCCGAGGGCGTCGGCCCCGACGGCCGGCCAATGGTGGCGATCAACCTGCGCTGCGCCGAAGGCATCGACATTTCGAAACTCAGGATCACGCCGTTCGACGGGGCCAGCCTCTAAGGACGGCATCAGGCACATCACGGAGGGAGACAGAGGAGAGAAGACGATGAGTTCCAAAACGATGACCAACAGGAAGATCGAAACCACCGCCGAGGACGAGATCCGTGTCGCGGTGGACGGGTGGGTGGAGGCCGTTCAGAAACGCGACCTCGACCGGATCATGTCGTATTACGCGCCGGACGTCGTTTCCTTCGACGCCATCCTGGCGCTGCAGTTCAAGGGGCGGGATGCCTACCGCAAGCACTGGCAGGCCTGCCTCGACATGTGCACCAGCGAAATGGCCTTCGAGGTACGGGAATTGACGGTGGCGGCCGACCGCGACGTCGCCTTCTGCCACTACCTGCTGTCCTGCGGCGGCACCAAGGAGGACGGCGAGAAGGAGGTCGGCTGGATGCGCGCGACCGTCTGCTATCGCTCGATCGGCCGGCGGTGGCTGATCGTGCACGAGCACTTCTCGGCGCCGTTCGACATGGAGAGCGGCAAGGCGCTGCTCAATCTCGTGCCCTAGGCCGTTCTTTCACAACGCAAACCGCAAGGAACCCCCCATGCAAGTTCAACCTTACCTGTTCTTCAACGGCCGCTGCGAAGAGGCCGTCGAGTTCTATCAAAAGGCGCTGGGCGCCAAGGTGGAGATGCTTATGCGCTTCAAGGAAAGTCCCGACGGGGGCGGTCCGGAAACGGATGGCGTCGACCCCGACAACGTGATGCACAGCAGCCTCAAGATCGGCGACGCCATGATCATGGCCTCCGACGGCTGCAGCAACGAGCCGATGGGCTTCAAGGGCTTCTCGCTGTCCCTGACGGCGGCCGACGAGGCCGACGCCGATCGCCTGTTCGCGGCGTTGGCTGACGGCGGCGAGGTGCAGATGCCCTTGGACAAGACCTTCTTTTCCCCGCGCTTCGGCGCGGTGGCCGACCGCTTCGGCGTGTCGTGGATGATCTACGTGGCGCCGCCCGCCTGAGAACGACGGAGAGACGACCATGCGATTCATGATGCTGATGATCCCCAAGGGCTACGAGAAGGCCGAGCCGGACACCATGCCGGACGCCGACGCGGTGGCCGCCATGATGAAGTACAACGAAGCCCTACAGGAGGCCGGTGTGCTGCTCTCGCTCGACGGCCTGCACCCGCCGGCGGCGGGGGCGCGGGTCAGCTTCGCCGGCGGCAAGCCGACGGTGACCGAAGGGCCGTTTCCCGGCGCAACGGAATGCCTCGGCGGCTACTGGATGATCGACGTGAAATCGAAGGAGGAGGCGATTGCCTGGGCGAAACGCTGTCCGGCCTCGGAAAACGAGATCGTCGAGATCCGCCAGGTGTTCGAGATGGAGGAATTCCCCGCCGACGTCCAGGAAGCCGCGGCCGGGTTCGCCGACATGCGGGCCGAGACGCGGCAACGCCGAAAAGCGTGACGCCGCCGTTCCGGCGCGCCATCACTCGCGGGTGGCGCGCCGGGGCGCGATGCCGGTATAGCGCTTGAACAGCCGGCTGAAATAATAAGGATCGGCGTAGCCCAACAGGCTGGCGGTATCCTTGACCGAGCGGCCGGTGTTCAGGAAGTCCTTGGCCCGCTCGATGCGCCGGTACTGCTGGAAGCGGGCCGGCGTGTAGCCGATGAACTGCCGGAAGACGCGGATGAAATAGTCGCGGCTGTAGGGAACGCGATCCAGTACCCGTTCCACGTGGTCGCGGTCCAGGATGTCGTCGCTGATCTTGATGGCCGTGCTGGCGACGTGCCAGGGCAGGCTGTTGCCGCCCTTCCAGCCGATGAAGGCCTCGTTGATGAATTCCAAGAGCAGGGTGAGAAACAGATAGTGCTGCTGGAGAGAGTTCGTCTCCTCGGGGCTGACCGCCATGTAGAACTCGACCAGCGGGCGGATTTCCTTCCAGCGCGAGAAGGTGACCAGCGGCTTGACCGAGATCAGCGAGAAAAGGTCGACCTCGTTGAACAGCTTGAGGTCGAAGTGCTGGGCCGGGCCGGTGTAAAGGCCACGCCCGGCGTGGCGGCCGCGGTAGCGGGTGCCGGCCGGCACGAACAGCGCCTGGCCTTCGGCGATGGTATAGGGCTCCTCGTCCAGCAGGTAGTGGGCGGCGCCGGTCAGGCAGATGAACAGGTCGTGGCAGTCGATGCGCTTGTCGACGTGCCACTTCTCGTCGTGGTGCATGCGAATGAGCGTGCGCGGCAGGGCGAGGGCTAGATTGCCCGAAGGCAAAACGTTGATGGGATTTTCAACGATTCCGTCCATCTTTTTCGCCCGATCCCTCCATTGCCGCCGGCCCGCTTCCCCGTCATCCTTTTCAGGCTGACCCTATCACGAACGGGGTAGGGTGGCGATGGCGCGGGCGCGTCGGAAATCAACAAGAAACGTGCCCGGTAGATCTGGGACGCTGCATGTACGAGAACAGGCTTCTCGGCTTCACCTATGTGACACCCTATGTGATCGGGTTGCTGGTCTTCACGGCCTTCCCGTTCCTGGCGTCCTTGGGGCTGAGCTTCACCGAGTACAACCTGATCGATCCGCCCTACTGGGTGGGCCTCGACAACTTCGAGTACATGTTCTTCAAGGACCGGGTGTTCTGGAAGTCGCTGTCCGTGACGCTCCTCTACGTCTTCATGACGGTGCCGCTGAAGCTGGTCTTCGCGCTCTATATCGCGCACATCCTCAATTTCCGCTTGAAGGGCATCAACCTTTTCAGAACCGCCTACTACGTGCCCTCGATCCTTGGCGGCAGCGTCGCCATCGCCGTGCTGTGGCGCTACATGTTCGCCGACTACGGGGTGATCAACCTGATCCTTGGCGCCGTCGGCATCGACCCGGTGCCGTGGTTCGGCCAGCCGGGCTGGGCGCTGTTTACCATCACGCTGCTCCGCCTCTGGCAGTTCGGTTCGGCCATGGTCATCTTCCTGGCCGCGCTCCAGAACGTGCCGCAGTCCCTCTACGAGGCGGCGCTGATCGACGGCGCCAACAAGTGGCAGGCCTTCCTCAAGATCACCGTGCCCCTGATCACGCCGGTCATCTTCTTCAATTTCATCATGCAACTGGTCCAGGCCTTCCAGGAGTTCAATGGCCCCTACATCATCACCGGCGGTGGCCCGCTGAAGGCCACCTACCTGCTGCCGCTCTACGTGTACGACGCCGCCTTCCGGGATTTCGAGATGGGCTACGGCGCGGCCCTGGCGTGGGTGCTGTTCACCATCGTCATGGTGTTCACCATCATCGCCTTCGTCACTTCGAAGTACTGGGTTTTCTATTCCGGCGACAAGCGGAGCTGAGCGAGCCATGCACAAGACGCTCGTTTCGCAGGTATCCCCCGAGGCTCTGGCCGAAATGCGCCGCACCGAACGGCGCCAGCAGATCAACGCGGCCATCCGCTACGCCATCCTGATCGCCTGCGGCTTTGCCATGATTTACCCGCTCCTGTGGCTGGTCGGGGCGTCGTTCAAGAGCAACCGCGAGATCTTCACCGAGATCGGCTTCCTGCCACTGGCTCCGACTTTCGAGGGTTACGTCGAAGGCTGGAAGACCTCGACCGAGTACACCTTCGGACGCTTCTTCCTCAACACGTTTGTCATCCTCATCCCGAAGGTGCTGGCCACCGCCTTTTCCTCGGTACTGGTCGCCTACGGCTTTGCGCGCTTCGAGTTTCCCGGCAAGAAGCTGCTGTTCGCCGTCCTGATCGGCACCCTGCTGCTGCCCAACGTGGTGACGCGCATTCCGCAATATCTGCTGTTCCGCGAGCTGGGCTGGCTGGATTCCTACCTGCCTCTATGGGTGCCGCAGCTGTTCGCGGTCGACGCCTTCTTCGTCTTCATGCTGATCCAGTTCTTAAGGGGCATCCCGCGCGACATGGAAGAGGCGGCGATGATCGACGGCTGCCGGCCGACCCAGGTCTTGATCCACATCGTCATCCCCATCCTGAAGCCGGCCATCATCTCGGTCTGCCTGTTCCAGTTCATGTGGTCGATGAACGACTTCCTGGGTCCGCTGATCTACATCTCGTCGGTCGAGAAGTACCCCATCGCGCTGGCGCTGAAGATGTCGATCTCGGTGACCGAATCCTTCGAATGGAACCGCATTCTGTCAATGACGGTGCTGGCCCTCGTCCCGTCGCTGGTCGTCTTCTTCCTGGCCCAGAAGTACTTCATCGAGGGAATCTCGACCACCGGACTGAAAGGATAAGAAGACCATCATGTCCGCCGTCATTCTGAGACAGGTTTCCAAGGTCTATCCGAACGGCTTCAAGGCCGTCCACGAGATCGACCTCGACGTCACCGACGGCGAGTTCATGGTTCTCATCGGCCCGTCCGGCTGCGCCAAGTCGACCACGCTTCGGATGATCGCCGGGCTGGAATCGATCACCGGCGGCGAGGTGCGCATCGGCGGCAGGATCGTCAACAACCTGCCGCCCTACGAGCGCGGCATCGCCATGGTGTTCCAGAACTACGCGCTCTATCCGCACATGAAGGTGCACCGCAACCTGTCCTTCGGTTTGCGTCTCAAACACCTGCCGGAGCCGGAGATCAAGAAGGCGGTCGACGAGGTCGCCACCATCCTGGAGATCGAGGAACTGCTGGATCGCCTGCCCAAGGAACTGTCGGGTGGCCAGGCACAGCGGGTGGCGGTCGGCCGCGCGCTGATCAAGAAGCCGCAGGTGTTCCTGTTCGACGAGCCGCTGTCCAACCTGGACGCCAAGCTGCGCGCCTCGATGCGGGTGCGCATCACCGAACTGCACCGGCGCCTCAAGGCCGACGGGCTTAACGCCACGGTCATCTACGTCACCCACGACCAGACCGAGGCAATGACCATGGGGGACCGTATTTGTGTCCTCAAGGAAGGCCAAATCATGCAGGTCGACACGCCGACCCGCCTCTATGATCGGCCCGCCAACACCTTCGTCGCCGGCTTCCTGGGTTCGCCCGAGATGAACTTGAAGCCGGCCCGGCTGACCCGTCAGGGGAACGCGCCGGCCTTGCGGGTTGGCGGCTTCACAGTGGCCCTGCCCGAAGACAAGGCTGGGCGCCTGACCGACCGGCCGGACGGCGACGTCGTGCTGGGTATCCGCCCGCCGTTCGTCGAACTGGCCGGACCCGACGCAGACGGCACGGTGGAGGGCACGCTCAAGTTCGTCGAGTTCATGGGCCACGAGGTGTTCATCTATTTCGACCTCGACGGCGAGGAATACACCGCCGTCAACCGCATCGAGAACCCCGGCCTGCTGAAGACCCTGAAAGTAGGGGAACGGGCGCGTTTCCGTTTGCTCATGGACCGCGCCCATGTCTTCGACCCGAAGAGCGGACTCAATCTGACGTTGCCAGTGAACGCGTGAGGAGGAGGAGAGAGACGATGAAGTGGTTACCCGCAGTGGCGTCCGCCGTTCTGGCGGGCCTGTTCACGACCACGGTGTCGGCAGCCGATCCCGTGGAAATCCGCATGTCCTGGTGGGGCGGTGACTCCCGCCACAAGGTGACCCAGGATGCGTTGAAGGCGTTTGAAGCCAAGAATCCCGGCATCAAGGTGAAGGCCGAATACACCGGCTGGACCGGCCATCTGGAACGCATAACCACCCAGATTGCCGGCGGCACCGAGCCCGACCTGATGCAGATCAACTGGCCGTGGCTGCCCTTGTTCTCCAAGCGCGGCGACGGCTTCGCCGACCTGAACGAACTCAAGGACGTGCTCGACCTCAAGCAGTTCAGTCCCGAGGTGCTCAAGACCGCCACCATCAAGGGCAAGCTCAACGGCCTGCCGGTGTCGATCACCGGGCGCGTCTACATGTTCAACCCGGTTGCCTTCAAGAAGGCCGGGCTCGACATCCCCAAGAGCTGGGACGACATGCTTGCGGCCGCCCCGGCGTTCAAGAAGGTCGGCGCCGATTACTATCCCTTCGACACCACCGACCTGAACCCTTGGTATGCTGCGGTGCATTATGTCACCCAAATGACCGGCAAGTCCTTCATCGACCCGGACAGCAACGAGATCGCCTGGACCAAGGACGAGGTGGCCAAGGGGCTGCAGTTCTATGTCGAACTCGAGGACAAGGGGGTCATCCCGAACTACGAGAAGAGCAGCGCCGAGGGTGGCACCAAGCTGGAGCTGCACCAGAAGAAGGCGTGGATCGAAGGTAAGCTCGGCGGTTCCTACGAGTGGGATTCGGTATGGGCCAAGTTCCGCGACCCGCTGGGCCCCCAGCAGGATCTGGTGCCGGTGAAGACGCTGATGTTCAAGGGGGCGAAGAGCGAGGGCCTGCTGCGCAAGCCCACCATGATGTTCTCGGTCTCCAAGAACTCGAAGCATAAGAAGGAAGCGGCGATTCTGCTCAACTACCTGATGAACGACCCGGAAGCGGTCAAGATCCTGGGCGACTCGCGCGGCATCCCGGCCAGCAAGGTGGCGGCCGACATGCTGGTCAAGGAAGGCCTCGTCAACAAGCAGGTGGCCTTCGCCCATGACGTCATCATGAACGGCGACGCGCCGCAGCTTTCGACCTTCTTCGAGCACCCCAAGATGCAGGAGCTCTACCGCTCGACCATGGAGCAGCTGAGCTATCGCAAGATCTCGGTGAAGGACGCCGCGGCCCGTCTGGTCGACGAGGGCGGCGACATCCTCGCCAAGGCGACGCGGTGACCTGACGGGATGGCGGGGCTTGGTCCCCGCCATCCCCTTTTTTCCAGCGGTTTTCCCGACCGGCGGATGCCGGTCGAAAGGCCCACGATGAACTTGGCTTTGCTTTCTGCCACCGCCCGCACGGCGGCCTTCGAGGTCGTCGACGCGGCGGGCCCCGACCTCGATGCGCCACTCATCGTTCGGCTGAACGGCGAGCCCGTGCTCGAGACGACGGCGGCGGTGTTCGCACTGAACGAACTGAACCCGGATACCGGCTATGCCGTCCAGGCGGCGGAAGGGCCGGCCGTGGCGTTTCGCACCCGGGCCGAGACGGCGGCCCTCGATGTCCGTTTGTTCGGCGCCGTAGGAGACGGCACGCATGACGACGGGCCGGCGGTGCAGGCGGCCATCGCCGCCTGTCCGGCCGGCGGCACGGTCATCCTTGATCCCGGCGTATGGGCAAGCGGCCCGCTCTTTCTCAAGAGCGGCGTCACTCTTTATCTGCGTCCCGGTGCCACATTGCGGGGTCATGCCGAGAGGGCGCGCTACCCGATCCTACCGGGGCGCATCGAACGGCCCGGACGGCCCGATCTCTTCCTCGGTTCGTGGGAGGGGGATCCCGACGACTGCTTCGCCTCCCTGCTGACCGGGCTTGACGTCGCCGACGCGGCGATTGTCGGCGGCGGGGTCATCGACGGCAACGCGGCGGCCGGCGACTGGTGGCAATGGCCGAAGGAGAAGCGCCCGGCCCGGCGTCCGCGCACCCTCTTCCTCAACGGATGCCGCGACGTGCTGGTTCAGGGCGTGACGATTCGCAATTCGCCGTCGTGGACCATCCATCCGCTGTTCTCAAGGGGGCTCCGGTTCCACGGCCTGATCATCGAGAACCCCAAGGACTCGCCCAACACCGACGGCCTCGATCCGGAAAGCTGCGAGGACGTCGACATCGTCGGCGTGCGCATCTCGGTGGGTGACGACTGCGTCGCCATCAAGTCCGGCAAGATCCTGCTGGGCCGCCTGCTGAAACGGCCGAGCCGCACCATCCGCATCCGCCGCTGCCTGATGGAATATGGCCATGGCGCCGTGGTCATCGGCAGCGAGATGGCGGGCGGCGTCGGCGATGTCGAGATCAGCCACTGCCTGTTCCGGAAGACCGACCGCGGTCTAAGGATCAAGACCCGGCGGGGCCGCGGCGAGGACGGCATCATCGACGGCATCCATCTGCACGACGTCAGGATGGAGGATGTCGCCGACCCGCTGGTCGTCAACGCCTTCTACTACTGCGACGCCGACGGCAAGAGCGACTACGTCCAGGACCGCCGGCCGCTTCCGGTCGACGCCGGCACGCCGACGGTACGCAACATCCGCTTCGAGCGGGTGGAGGCTACCGGCGTGCACCACGCCGCCGCCTACGTTCTGGGTCTGCCCGAGCGTCCGGTTGCGGGGCTCATCGTCCGCGACGTCACCGTCAGCTTCGCCGCCGACGCCGAGCCGGCGCCGCCGGCCATGGCTTGCGGAGTCGAGCCGCTGGTCCGGGCGGGCTTCGTTTTCATCAATGTGGAGGGGCCGATTGTCGAACGCGTGTCGGCGCCGGGCGTGGCCGGACCCCTGCTGGCTTTTCCCGGAGATCAAGAC
Source organism: Rhodospirillales bacterium (assembly GCA_014859895.1). Taxonomy (GTDB): domain Bacteria; phylum Pseudomonadota; class Alphaproteobacteria; order Rhodospirillales; family Shumkoniaceae; genus Shumkonia. The sequence continues at coordinate 39,089 of JACZKS010000147.1, read as the reverse complement.
CCGTGATCGATCGCTTCATCCGCCATTATGTCGACGGCTACCACAGCTACAAGAACGGCCGCTGGTGCTACGAGGACGGCTGCTTCTACAAGGGGCTTGCCGATCTCTACGCGGCGGGCCAGGGCGACTGGCTGCTCGCGGCGCTGATCGATCACGTCAACCGCCGGGTCAAGCCCGACGGCACCATCGACGGTTACGCCATGGACGCCTTCAGCCTGGACAACATCCAGGCCGGCAGGGTGCTGTTCCAGTTGCGCGACGAAACCGGCGATCCCCGCTACGCCAAGGCACTTCATGTCCTGCGCGAGCAGTTGCGCCTCCATCCGCGCACGCGGGGCAACAACTTCTGGCACAAGAAGGTCTATCCCTGGCAGGTCTGGCTCGACGGGCTCTATATGGCGTTGCCGCTCCTGGCGGCCTACAGCCTCGATTACGAGGAAGGGGCCGCTCTCCCCGACGTGCGCGGCCAGATCGAGACGGTGCGCCGCCTCATGCATGATCCCCGCACCGGGCTCTACCACCACGGCTACGACGAAAGCCGCAGCGCCGGGTGGGCCGACCCCGAGACCGGCCTTTCGGCCTCGTTCTGGTCGCGCGCCATCGGCTGGTACGCGATGGCCCTGGCCGATCTGGTCGAGATCGTTCCGGCCGGCCATGCCGACCGCGCCTTCTATGCCGGCCTGCTGCAAGAGGTCGGAGAGGCCGTGCTGGCCTGGCGGCAGCCGGACGGCCTGTGGATGCAGGTGATGGATCAGCCGGACCGCCCCGGCAACTACCCCGAAAGCTCGTGCACGGCGATGTTCGCCTATGCCTTCCTCAAGGGCCATCGGCTGGGCGTTCTCGATGCGGCCACGGCCGCTGGCGCGCGCGGCTCGCTGGACGGCCTCGTCGATCGCTACATCAAGGGGGGGCCGGTCAACGGCACCGCCCTCGGCGGCATCTGCCTGATGGCGGGCTTGGGCGACATCAACGGCGAATTCGGTTATCGCGACGGCTCGTTCGCCTACTACGTCGGCGAGCCGGTGGTGGAGAACGACCCCAAGGGAGTCGGCCCCTTCATGATGGCCGAGGCCGAACGCCGCCGGCTGGGCTGAACCAGCTTTTCAGGTGAGGCTCGCGCCGATCGCCCACAGGCAGACGCCAAGGCGAGCCAGATGGGCATGAAGCGGCGGCCCGGCGTAGCGGCCGGCACTGTGCCATACGGCGATGGCGATGAAAACGTTGTAAGGGATCGGCAGAAAGAAGACGGCAAAGCTCACGGCGTCCGGCGTCTTCAGGGATTGCAGGGCGACGAAGAGCAAGGTCGCCAACACGTTGATGAGCGTGCCCACCACCATCGCATGCCACCAGAAGGCGACCTTCAGCGGAACCTCGCCCAGCCACAGCGCCCGCACGCGGGACGACGGGGCAGGCCTTGGGTCGCGCTCCTCGCTCATGGAAAGAACCAGGTCCTACTCCTGGGCCAGACGGCTCAACGCTTCCTCTTGGATTTCGGTCAGGGTGCGGGTGGGTGTGATGACCTCGGGGTCGAGCAGCAGTTCGAGCACGACCGGCCGGTCGGTGGTGAGCGCCCTCTCGAAGGCGGGCACGAAGTCCTCGGTACGGTGGATGGTTTCGCCGACGGCGCCAAAGGCGCGGGCGAAGGCGGCGAAGTCGGGGTTGACCAGGTCGACCCCATAGGCGCGCGTGGGATAGGCGCGTTCCTGGTGCATGCGGATGGTGCCGTACATGCCGTTGTTGATGACGATGACGATGATGGCCAGCCGGTACATGACGGCGGTGGCCAGTTCCTGGGCCGTCATCATGAAGCAGCCGTCGCCGACGAAGGCGATGACCGGGCGGCCCGGATAGTGGCGTTTGGCCGACACCGCGGCGGGCAGGCTGTAGCCCATGGAGCCGCAACGCGGCGCCAATTGGGTGCGGTAGCGGCGGAAGCGGTAGTAGCGATGCACCCAGGTGGTGTAGTTGCCCGCCCCGTTGCAGATGATGGCGTCCTCGGGAAGGGTGTCGCGCAGATAGGCCATGATCTCGCCCATCTGGATGGTGCCGGGCGTCGCCCTGGGCGTCGTCCACTCGATGAATTCCGCCCGCGCCGCCGGCACCCGCTCGGCCCACGGCGCGAAGCCGACCGGCTCCATCGCGGCGGCGGCGGCGGCGAAGGCGGGCATAGAGGCGTGGATCGGCAGATCCGGCCGGTAGACCCGGCCCAGCTCCTCGGCTCCCGGATAAACATGGACCAGGGTCTGCTTCGGCTGCGGGATGTCGATCAGAGTATAGCCCGACGTCACCATCTCTTCCAGGCGCGAGCCCACGTCGATCAAAAGATCGGCCTCGCGGATGCGCGCCGTCAGCTTGGGATTGATGCCGATGCCGACGTCGCCGACGTAGTTGGGTAGCGTGTTGTCGAAATAGTCCTGGCAGCGGAAGGCGGTGCCGACCGGCAGTGAATTGCGCTCGACGAATTGGCGGATGTCGGCGCAGGCGGCGGCGTTCCAGCCGCCGCCGCCGAGGATGACGAAGGGGTTCCTGGCCTCGCTCAGCAAGCCGCGCAGGCGGTCCATGTCGGCCGCTCCCGGATGGGCGTCCGCGCGCACGAAAGCGCGGGCTTCCTTGGCAAACGCCCGCTCGCGGAAGACGTCCTCGGGGACGGCCAGCACCACCGGGCCGGGGCGGCCCGTCGTTGCCGTGTGGAAGGCGCGGCTGATGTATTCGGGGATGCGCGCCGCATCGTCGATCTGCGCCACCCACTTGGCCATCTGGCCGAACATGCGCCGGTAGTCGATCTCCTGGAAGGCCTCGCGGTCCAGCATGCGCCGCGCCACCTGCCCGATGATCAGGATCATCGGCGTCGAATCCTGATAGGCGATGTGCACGCCGGAACTGGCGTTGGTCGCCCCCGGCCCGCGGGTGACGAAGCAGATGCCCGGATTTCCGGTCATTTTGCCGTAGGCATCGGCCATCATGGCGGCGCCGCTTTCGTGGCGGCAGACGATAAGGTCGATCTCGGGCGCGTCGTGCAGCGCGTCGAGCGCCGCGATGTAGCTTTCGCCCGGCACGCAGAAGGCGCGTTCGACGCCATGCACGCGCAAGGAATCGACCAGGATCTGGCCGCCGGTGCGTTGGTTGCCGGAAGGCGAGGCGGCCGCTTTCCCGGCGGCGGCGGGCCGCTTGGCGACGGTGGGCATCATCAGTCCCTTTGAACCAGTTCGATCTTGTAGCCGTCGGGGTCTTCGACGAAGGCGATCACCCGGGTGCCGTGCTTCATCGGTCCGGCCGGCCGGGTGATCTTGGCGCCGTTCTTTTCCAGGACTTCGCAGGCCCGGTAGGCATCGGGCACGGCGATGGCGATATGGCCATAGGCGGTGCCGATCTCGTAGGGCTCCTTCTGGTCCCAGTTATGGGTGAATTCGAGGACGGCGTCGTCTTCCTCGGCGCCGTATCCGACGAAGGCCAGCGTGAACCGGCCGCCGGGAAAGTCGGTCTTGCGCAGCAGCGCCATGCCGAAGGCCGTGGTATAAAAATCGATTGAGCGGTCGAGGTCGAAGACCCGGAGCATGGTATGCAGGATGCGAGTGCCGACTGGCCGGGTTTCGGTGGACGCGGCGCTCTGGGGGGCGGTTTTGTCGTTCATGGGCTTCCTCTTTCCGAATGAAGGGTATTCCCATTTCAGCACGCGGGGTCGCCCGATCCAAGTCGTTATCGCAGGGTGCCCGGAAAAGGCCGTCGGCGTCGCAACCGGGGCTGGCAATGGCGGGCATTTGAGGGTAAACCCTTTGCCCCTCCGGCCGAGATACCCATTTTTGGCCGGTGTCTGATCATTTCGGGTACGTGGGTCTTATGGATTTTCTGAACGTTTTCGGCGGTCTCAACGAAATCGCCCAGGCGACGCTGCTGCTGAGCATTGTCGCGGCGCTGGGCATCGCCCTCGGCAACATCCGCTACAGGGCGGTTTCTCTGGGTATCGGCGGCGTCCTGTTCGCCGGCATCCTGGTCGGCCATTTCAGCGGCGAGGTGGCGCCGGCCGCCATGCACTTCATCCAGGAGTTCGGGCTGATCCTGTTCGTCTACACCATCGGCATCCAGGTCGGCCCCGGCTTCTTTGCCGCCTTCAGGCAGTCGGGTCCGGCACTCAACGCCATGGCCGCCGCCCTGGTGGTAATGGGGTCGGCGGTGGCCGGAGGCATCTACGCGCTGACCGATATTCCGCTGCCGGTAGTCCTGGGCCTGTTCTCGGGCGGCGTCACCAACACGCCGTCGCTCGCCGCCGGCCAGGAAATGCTGCGCACCATGGGCGCTCCGGCAGCCGACCTCGCGATGCCTGGCCTTGGCTACGCCGTGGCCTATCCCTTCGGCATCGCCGGCATCCTGCTGGCTATGGGGCTCATCCGTCTTTTTCTCGGCATCAACGTCGATCGAGAGGCCGTCGCCTTCGAGAAGGAGCGCCGCTCCGAGGTCGCCGGGCTGGAGGTGATGGACGTTGCCGTGCGCAACAAGAACCTCGACGGCGTGCCGGTACCCGAAATCCCGGGGCTCAAGCGGCTGGAGCTGGTGGTGTCGCGCCTCATGCGCGAAGGGCGGGTCGAGGTGCCGACCAGCGAAAGCCGCATCGGTGTCGGCGACGTGCTCCGCATCGTCGGGCCGCGGCCGCGCCTCAAGGAAATGCAGATGATCCTGGGCGAGCCCGTGCAGTCGGAAATGGAGGCGGCTGCCACCGACGTGCGCTGGGAGCGCCTGGTCGTCACCAACTCGCACATCCTGGGCACCTCGCTGGCCGAGCTCAACGCGACGGATGCCTATCACGTCGTGGTCTCGCGCGTGAACCGGGCGGGAGTCGAGTTGTCGCCGACGCCGTCGCTCAAATTCCAGTTCGGCGACATCCTGACCGCCATTGGCACCCCCATCGACATCCGCGGGTTCGCCGCCGTCATTGGCAATTCCGAGCGGCGCCTCCAGCAGGTGCAGTTGGCGCCGATGTTCATCGGCATCGCGCTCGGCGTGCTGCTGGGCAGTATCCCGATTTATCTGCCGGGGATGCCGGCGGCCCTGAAGCTGGGCCTCGCCGGTGGGCCGCTGATCGTCGCCCTAGTGCTGTCGCGGGTCGGCCATATCGGCCCCATGGTCTGGTTCATGCCGCCGGTCGCCAACCATGCGCTGCGCGAATTCGGCATCGTGTTGTTCCTGGCCGTGGTCGGCCTCAAATCGGGTGACCGCTTCTTCGAAACCCTCGTTCACGGCGACGGCCTAGCGTGGATGGCCGCGGCGTCGCTGATCACCCTTGTTCCGCTGTTGGTGGTCGGTTTCTTCGCCCGCCTCGTCATGAAGACCAACTATCTGACGGTATGCGGTCTGCTGGCCGGCAGCATGACCGATCCGCCGGCGCTCGCCTTCGCCAACCAGATCTCGCCCTCCGAGGCGCCGGCGCTCGCCTACGCCACGGTCTATCCGCTGGTCATGTGCCTGCGCATCCTGGCCCCGCAGATTCTCGTCCTGATCTTCTGGGCCGGCCTCTGAGGCCGGTCGGGTGATCGCCCCCATCATCCACTGGTTTCGTCGGGACCTCCGGCTTGCCGACAATCCGGCGCTGGCGGCGGCCGCTACAGGCGGGGCGCCGGTGATCCCCCTTTACGTCCTCGACGATGCCACGCCGGGACGGAGGGCTGTGGGTGGGGCCGGCCGCTGGTGGCTGCACCACAGCCTGCGATCCCTGGACGGCGACCTCCGGCGGCAGGGCAGTGCTCTGGTGCTGAGGCGCGGGCGGGCCTTAGATGCGGTATCCCGGCTGGCTGAGGAGACGGGAGCGCGGGCCGTCCATTTCACTCGCGGCTACGCGCCTGGTGATGCCGAGGCGGAGCGCCGCCTGGGCGATACCCTGGGTGCGCAGGGCGTCGATTGCCGCCGCTTCGCTGGTTCGCTGCTGGTCGAACCGGAAGCGGTGCGCAGCCGGAGTGGCGGTCCCTTTCGGGTATTCACGCCCTTCTACAAGGCTTGCCGGGGCCTGCGCATTGAGGCGCCGTTGCCACCGCCTTCCCGCCTAGCCGCACCCATGGCGTGGCCGGCTTCGGACCGGTTGGAGGGCTGGGGGCTGCTGCCGTCAAAGCCCAACTGGAGCGGAGGCCTTCGGGAGTGCTGGAAAGTGGGCGAGGAGGCTGCCCAGTGGCGGCTCGACGCCTTCCTCGATGCGGCGCTGGCCCGGTACGCGGCGAATCGCGACCGGCCGGCCGCGGCGGGCACCTCGCGGCTGTCGCCGCACCTCAGCTTCGGCGAGATCGGCCCGAGAGACTGTTGGCACCGGGTGACGTTGGCCGCCGAAGCCGGCGGCGGCGGACTGACCGCAGGCGCCGAAACTTTTCTCAGGGAACTGGCTTGGCGCGACTTTTCGCATCATCTGTTGCACTACCGGCCGGATTTGGCGGAGGCGCCGGTCCGTCCGGAATTCGCCTCTTTTCCGTGGCGCGACGACCGGCCGGCGCTCGCCGCCTGGCAGCGGGGCCTGACCGGCTATCCCGTCGTCGATGCCGGTATGCGCGAACTCTGGCGGACGGGGTGGATGCACAACCGGGTGCGCATGATCGCCGCCTCCTTCCTGGTCAAGGATCTGCTCCTGCCTTGGCAGGCCGGCGAGGCCTGGTTCTGGGATACGCTGGTTGACGCCGATCCGGCCAGCAATGCGGCGAATTGGCAGTGGGTGGCCGGCTGCGGTGCCGACGCCGCCCCCTATTTCCGCATCTTCAATCCGACCCTGCAGGGGGAAAAATTCGATCCCGAGGGCGAATACGTGAAACGCTGGTTGCCCGAACTGGCTGGGCTGCCGGCGGGCTTGGTGCATCGGCCGTGGGAGGCTCCCGCCGCTGTCCGGGCTGAGGCCAGCGTCAGGTTGGGGGAGACCTATCCCTATCCGCTGGTCGATCACGCGTGGGCGCGGCGCCGCGCGCTTGAGGCAATGGCCCGGATTCGCCACTGACGGTCCCTACTTGGCATTGGCGAACAGTCGGTTTAGGCGGGCAATGACGGGATCGGCCTCCATCATCGGCTTGGCCCGGCCGAGGAAGGATTCGAAACGCGGCACGTTCAGGTGGTCCTCGTCGAAGGCGGTCGCGTCGGTGTAAACCTCGTAAAGCAGGAAGGTGCCGGGTTCGTCCTCGCGCTGGCAGACGTCGAACTGCAGGCAGCCCTTCTCCTCGGTGATCGAGCGTTCGGCCTGCCAATCGATCAGTTTCTTGAAATCCTCGATGCGATCCGGCTTGATGCGGAATTCCGCGGCAACGACGAACATGCTCCCCTCCATCGAAATCGGCAATCCAGGATAGCACAGTGAAACGGTCCCGCCTGCCTTCCCGTGCCCGAGCCGCCGCCCTGCCGCCAATCGAGGTCGACATCGCGGAAGTCGGCGTGCGCGGCGACGGCGTCGCCCTCTGGCAGGGAAAGCGGCTGTTCGTGCCCCTCGCACTTACCGGCGAGCGGGTGAAGGCCGAGATCGTCGGCGAGACCGGAGACGGCATCCAGGCCCGCCTGATCGAGGTCCTGAAGCCGGCCGCCGAGCGCGTGGTGCCGGCCTGCCGCCATTTCGGCGAATGCGGCGGCTGTTCGTTGCAGCACTTGGCGCCAGCGGCTTTGGCCACGTGGAAGCGTGAGAGGGTGGTCACCGCGCTGCGCCAGCGGGGGATAGAGACGACGGTCGCGGAAACCGTCGCCATCGCCCCGGGAAGCCGGCGACGCGCCGTCTTCGCTTACCGGGTGACCGGCGGCGGCGCCGTCCTCGGCTTTAACGCGAGGGCGAGCGGGCGCATCGTCGATCAGCGGCAGTGCCCGCTCCTCGATCCCCGGCTGGCGGGACTGGTCGAACCGCTGCGGGCGCTCGTTGCCGAGATCGCCGCGCACGGCGCGGCGGGCGACGTGGCGGTGACCCTGACGGACGGCGGCGCCGATCTTTGTCTCGACCTTGCCGCACCACCATCGGCGGCCGTATTCGAACGGCTGGGCGCCTTCGGCCGCGCGCGCAACCTGGCCCGCCTGAGTTGGCGGCGCGCCGGGCGGATCGATCTGGCGGCCGAATTTCGCGCGCCCTTCCTATCCGTGGGCGGTGTTGCCGTAGTGCCGCCGCCGGCGTCCTTCCTGCAAGCCAGTCCCGAGGGCGAGGCGGCCATTGCAACACGTGTCGAGGCGGCCGTCGGCGGGGCCTTCCCGGTGGCTGACCTCTTCTGCGGCATCGGCACCTTCGCGCTCCGGCTGGCGGCCAAGGGCGCCGTGCAGGCATTCGATGGCGACGCCGAACTGATCGCCGCATTGGGGCGGACGCGGCGCATCGAGTGCGCGGTGCGCGACCTTTTTCGCAACCCGCTGGGCGGCCCCGAATTGAGGCGCTTCGCGTCGGTGGTCTTCGATCCGCCGCGTGCCGGCGCGAAGGCGCAGGCCGAGGCCCTGGCCATTGGCGGGCCGCCGGTGGTGGTGGCGGTGTCCTGCAATCCGGCCACCTTCGCGCGCGATGCCCGCATCCTGCAGGACGGCGGTTATCGGGTGGACTCGGTCCTTCCCATCGACCAGTTCCCATGGTCGGCCCACATCGAGGTGGTGGCCCGCTTCTCGCGCTGAGCGGGCGCCTCGTCCCCAAACCAGCGCATAAAAAAACGCCCGGCGCAGGCGCGGGGCGATTCCTCCATCAACTAGCAGGATATATGCACCGGGGTCCAATCGGGGATCAAGGAAAATCGGCCGCCGGAAGCGCTAAATCGGCGCATACGGATTCGCCCCCGGTCCGCCGCCGCCCTTCGCGCCGTGGCAGGTGGGCCGAATGAGAACATCATGAAGGAGAAAACGCCGTGTTCTGCTATCAGTGTGAACAGACCGCCCATGGGACCGCCTGCATCGAGAAAAGCATTTGCGGTAAGACCGAGGACGTCGCCGTCCTCCAGGATCTGCTGATCCACGCCACCAAGGGGATTTCCCAGTACGCCCACCAGGCGGCCCAGCTCGGCGCCTGCGATCCGCAGGTGGATCGCTTCACCATAGAGGCGCTGTTCACCACCGTGACCAACGTCAACTTCGATCCGGCCCGCATGGTCGGCCTGCTGCGCCGTGCCGCCGAGATGCGCGATCGCGCCAAGCGGCTCTACCAAGAGGCCAGCATGGCGGCGGGGAAAGTTCCGGCGGCTCTCGCCGGGCCGGCCACCTGGACGCCGGCTGCCGACGATGCCGGCCTGCAAGCGCAAGGCCGCACCGTCTCCATCCTCGGGCGCATCAATGCGCTCGGCGCCGATGCCGCCAGCCTGCAAGAATTGCTGACCTACGGCATCAAGGGTGCCGCCGCTTATGCCGAACATGCGGCGATCCTCGGCAAGGAGGACCCGGTCGTCTATGCCTTCTTCCACGAGGCTCTCGATTTCCTGACCGATCCCGCGCCCACGGTCGATGCGCTGATCGCCATGAACCTCAAGTGCGGCGAGATTTCGCTGCGCGTGCTCGCCCTGCTCGATTCCGCCAACACCGGCGCCTACGGCAATCCGGTGCCGACCAAGGTGCTGATGGGCAACGTGCCGGGCAAGGCCATCCTGGTGTCGGGCCACGACCTTAAGGATCTGGATGAGTTGCTGAAGCAGACCGCCGGCAAAGGCATCAATGTCTACACCCACGGCGAGATGCTGCCGGCCCACGGGTATCCGGAACTGAAGAAGCATCCCCACCTAGTCGGCCACTATGGCGGCGCCTGGCAGAAGCAGGCGGCCGAATTCGACCGCTTTCCCGGCGCCATCCTGATGACCACCAACTGCATGCAGAAGCCGCGTGAATCTTATCAGGCGCGCATCTTTACCAGCGGTCTGGTGGCTTGGCCGGGCGTCGCGCACATCGGCAATCGCGACTTCTCGGCGGTGATCGAGGCGGCGCTCGACTGCCGCGGTTTCGTCGACGCCTCACCCGCCAAGTACCATCACGTCGGCTTCGGCCACAATGCCGTGCTCGGCGTCGCCGACACCGTGATCGACGCCGTCAAGAGCGGAGCAATCAAACGCTTCGTATTGATCGGCGGTTGCGACGGCGCTGAGCCAGGCCGCAACTACTATACCGAGTTGGCCGAAACCATGCCCAAGGACTGGGTGGTGATGACACTGGGCTGCGGCAAGTTCCGGGTGCTCGACTGCGACCTGGGCGAGATCGGCGGCCTGCCGCGCCTGCTCGACATGGGCCAGTGCAACGACTCTTTCTCGGCCATTCGTGTTGCCCTGGCGCTGGCCGAGGCCTTCGGCACCGACGTCAACAGCTTGCCGTTGAATCTGGTGTTGTCGTGGTACGAGCAAAAGGCGGTCTGCGTGCTGCTGGCCCTTCTGCACCTGGGCGTCAAGAACATCCGCATCGGGCCCAAGCTGCCGGCCTTCGTGACGCCGGCCGTGCTCAAGGTGCTGGTCGACACCTTCAATATTATGCCGATTACTACGGTGCATGACGATCTCGAAGCCATCCAGCCCGGCGTCATGGCGGCTGCCTGACGACGCTACAGTCTGTCGCAAATTGCCGGAAAGGGGACCGCGATATGGTCCCCTTTCTTATTTTGTTTTGGCGAATACCTAAAATCATGCGTAGAATCATCCCATCGAGAAGTTACGATGAGGTTCCACACGATGCCGGACAAAGACAAGACCGAAATTCCCTCGCCGACCATGGCAGATATAATCCGCAATCGAGCCTATCAGCTTTGGGGCGTTCAGCCACGGAAGGCGGGCGGCGCAAAGAAGATGTCGTCGACGGGAAAGAATGCGGCTAGAAAGACGAGTAGTACGGAGAAACCTACACAGTCGGAGAAAGCGATGAAATCGGTCAAGACGACAAAAACCGTGAAGCCCGCGAAAGTTGCGGCGCCCGCGAAGGCGGCGAAGACAGCGAAAACAACGGCACCGGCCAAGCCGGCGAAAGCAAAGGCGCCCGCGAAAGCAAAGGCACCTGCAAAAGCGCCTGCGAAAGCGCCCGCGAAAGTGACGAAGCCGGCAGCGAAAGTGACGAAGCCGGCAGCGAAAGTGACGAAGCTGGCAGCGAAAGTGACGAAGCCGGCAGCGAAAGCGAACCCGGCAAAGGCAAAGACGGCGACGAAGGCCGCGAAACCTGCGGCAAAGCCCACGAAGACTGCGAAGCCTGCAAAAGTAGCGAAGCCAGCAAAAGCAGCAAAACCCGCAAAAGCAACGAAGACAACGAAGGCTGCAAAACCGGCGAAACCGGCAAGCAAGGCAAAGGCCGGTACGTCCCGCTAGATCACCGGCGGTAACTCCTCGGGGTCACGCAACCGGATGCCCGGCGGCATCCGGGTTGAGGCGTCGGCCCGGGCTTTGGCGACCTGTTCCTGGGTGAGGCCAACGGCACCGCTCAGGTCGGATTTCCGGAGATCGGCGCCGAGCAGGTTGGCGCCGGCAAGATCGGTGTCGTCGAGAACGGCGTCCGACAGACAAGCGCCGGCCAGATTGGCGCCCCGTAGCGACGCCCCGGCCAGCCGGGCCATCCGTAGTCCGGTGCCCCTCAGGTTGGCGACCGAAAGGTCGGCGCCGCTGAGATCGGCCGCCGAGAAGTCGGCGCGCCTGAGATCGGCCGAAACGAAAATCGCCTGCCGGCAGTCGGCATCCGAGAGGTCGGCTTCGCGCAGCCCGGCGCTGGAAAGGTTCGTCTTGGCGAGCGATCGGCCGTGCAGGTCGGCGCCTTCCAGCTGAGCCCGGCTTCCCTCTTCGCCATGCGAGAGTAGCCAGACCGTATGCTCGGCCAGGATCGGACCGATATCGAGCGTGGTGTCGGCCGGCGCGGCCACTGTTTCCGGAGCCACGGCGTCCGCCCACTCGTCGGTACCGTGCCGGGGGACCGGCGCGGCCGCGGGCAGGGCGAGCGGGATCGGCGGACGTGGCATCGCGACGGGGCGATCCGACATCTCGATCCTGTCCCGATGCGCGGGAGCCGCCAGGCGTTGCGGGACGTCGGAGGCGGCGAGCCGCGCCGGTGCCGCCGGGGCGGGGTTCGTGATCGGACGCCGGTCACGCCGGTCCGTGATCGCCGCCGGGCGGCGGGTGGAGGCCGCCACCGCGATCCGTTCGAGAAAGACGTCCACCGTCATGGGGCGGATGATGACGCCGTCGATGCCGGCCTCCTGGGCCTTGCCGAGAAGAGGGTTGTTGACGTCGGCGATGATGACGACGGGCAGTTGGGGACGGGGGCTGCGCTCTGGGTCGCGCAGACGGCGCACGAATTCGGCGCCGTTCATCTCCGACTGGCACAACTGAACGACCGCAACGTCGGCGGCGAAGCGCGCCAGCAGGGCAAGGCCGGTTGCCGGCGAGCGGGTGCTCTGGACGCTGGCGACCTTTTGCCTGTGCAGCACATCATGCGCCCAGCGGCGCACGTGAATATCGCTGTGAATCAGAAGAACCCGTGTCTTCGACCAATCCATCGTCACGGCAACGCCCACCCCGGGGAGCAGATCGCTGATCCGACCCCCCATCCAACCCTTTCCCCATGCGGAGCCTGTTTCGCTGATCGTTGGTCAAATCGCAAGGCGGATATTGTAACGGATTGATGACAGGCGGAGAGGGTGCCGGGCGGCCGGCGGCTTTCCCTTGATTCCCGCCGGCCCGGCCCTTATGAACCGCGCGTGCCCGCAAAGGATTGGTCCCCGTGAAGGTCGCCGATTTCGATTTCGATCTGCCGTCAGACTTCATCGCGCAGCGCCCGGCGGTGCCGCGCGATTCGGCCCGGCTGCTGTCCGTCGAAGACACGCTTGGCGACTTCACGATGCGGGACTTGCCGGGACTGCTCAGGCCCGGCGACCTTCTGGTCTTCAACGACACCCGAGTGATCCCAGCCCGTCTGGCCGGACGGCGCGGCGAAGCCGGGATCGAGGCGACCCTCATCCGCCAGGTCGCCGCCGACACCTGGAACGCCCTGGTGCGGCCGGCCCGGCGCTTGCGCGTGGGGGATGTCGTCGACTTCGCAGGGGAGCTCGCCGCCCGCGTTGAGGCCAAGGGCGAGGCCGGCCAGGTGACGCTGCTGTTCAATCGCTCCGGCGCCGATCTGATGGCGGCCCTGGAGGCGACCGGCACCATGCCGCTGCCGCCCTACATCAAGCGCGACGCGCGGGCCGATGCGCGCGACCGTGCCGACTACCAGACGATGTTCGCCCGGCGCGACGGTGCCGTGGCGGCACCCACCGCGGCGCTGCATTTCACCCCCGCCCTGATGGCCGGCCTCGCCGAACGCGGCGTCGGCACCGCCTTTCTGACGCTCCATGTCGGGGCCGGGACCTTCCTTCCCGTGAAGGTCGAAGATGTCGCCGATCACAGGATGCATGCCGAGTGGGGCGAGGTGACGGCCGAAACCGCCGCCGTCATCGGCGCCGCGCGGGCGGCCGGCGGGCGCATCGTCGCCGTCGGCACCACCAGTCTTCGGCTGCTGGAAACCGCCGCCGCGCCCGGCGGCACGCTCGCCCCCTTCAGCGGGGAGACCGACATCTTCATCACGCCGGGCTACCGGTTTAAGGTGGCCGACATGATGCTGACCAACTTCCACCTGCCCCGCTCCACGCTGTTCATGCTGGTGTGCGCCTTCGCCGGGACGACCCACATGAGGGCGGCCTACGCGCACGCCAAAGCGGCCGGCTATCGCTTCTATTCCTACGGCGACGGCTGCCTGCTGACGCGGGAGAGCGAACGGTGAAGTCTTTCCGTTACGAAAAGCTGGCCGAGGATGGCCCGGCCCGCCTGGGGCGCCTCCATACCGCGCATGGGTTCCTCGACACCCCGGCCTTCATGCCGGTCGGCACGGCGGCCACCGTCAAGGCGATGATGCCCGATGCCGTCGCCGAGACCGGCGCCCAGATCCTCTTGGGGAATACCTATCACTTGATGCTGCGTCCCGGCGCCGAACGCATCGAGCGGCTGGGCGGCCTGCACGCCTTCATGAACTGGCCCAGGCCGATCCTTACCGATTCCGGCGGCTATCAGGTGATGTCGCTGACTGGCTTGAGGAAGCTGACCGAGAATGGCGTCACCTTCCGCTCTCACGTCGACGGCAGCGCCCACGAGCTGACGCCGGAGCGCTGCATGGAGATTCAGCGCTGCCTCGATTCCGACATCACCATGGTGCTCGACGAATGCACGCCCTATCCGGCGACGGAAACCGAGGCGGCGATTTCCATGCGCCTGTCGTTGCGCTGGGCGGCGCGCTGCCGCGAGGCCTTCGCCCGGCGTCCCGGCTACGGCCTGTTCGGCATCGTCCAGGGAGGCGTCTACGAGGCACTGCGTCAGGAATCGGCCGCCGGCCTCATCGGCATCGGCTTCGACGGCTACGCGGTGGGCGGCCTGGCGGTCGGCGAGGGCTGGGACCTGACCTGCAAGGTGCTCGACTTCACCATGGCCCACCTGCCGGCAGCGGCGCCGCGCTACCTGATGGGGGTGGGCAAGCCGGCCGACATCGTCGGCGCCGTGGCGCGCGGCATCGACATGTTCGACTGCGTGCTGCCGACCCGCTCGGGGCGCACCGGGCAGGCCTTTACGGCGCGCGGCCAGGTCAACATCCGCAACGCCCGCCACGCCGAGGACAAACGGCCGCTCGAAGAAGGCTGCGACTGCCCGGCCTGCCGGCAGTTCGGTCGCGCCTATCTGCATCATCTGGTGCGCGCCAAGGAAATCCTGGGCGCCGTTTTGCTGACCTGGCACAACCTGCGCTACTATCAACGCCTGATGTCCGAGCTGCGCGGCGCCATCGCCGCCGGTGCGTTCGCCGAGTTCGCGGCGCGCTTCGCGCAAGAACAGGCGGCGGGCGACATCGAGGCGCTGTAGGCTGTATGGCCTTCCTTCGTCACTCCCGCATGCGCGGGAATGACAAAACAGAAGATAACGCACGGACGGAGACGGAGAGCCTGATGGCCGCAAAGAAGTACGAGAACCTGACCCAGCTGGGCGGCCGCGGCGAGATCCCGGCATCGCCCGAGGCGGCGGTGCTGGAAACCGTGCCCAACCCCAATCCGGGCACCGATTATCTCGTGCGCTTCGCCTGCCCGGAATTCACCGCGCTGTGCCCGGTCACCGGTCAGCCCGACTTCGCCCATCTGGTCATCGACTACGTGCCGGCCGAACGTCTGGTCGAAAGCAAATCCTTGAAGCTTTACCTCACCGCCTTTCGCAACCACGGCGGCTTCCACGAGGAATGCACGCTCGCCGTCGCCCGCAAGGTGATCGAGGCGGCAAACCCGAAATGGCTTCGCATCGGCGGCTACTGGTACCCCCGGGGCGGCATTCCCATCGACGTCTTCTGGCAGACCGGCGAACCGCCCAAGGGCCTGTGGGTGCCCGACCAGGGCGTGCCCTCGTACCGCGGGCGGGGGTAGGCGGCTGCCGCCATGCCGGCCGTTTTGTGATACAATAAGATCATCGTTCACCAGGGGACGGCGGCGTGGCCGGTTCCGCCCTGGGCGGCGGAACGCCCTAAAACAATAAAAAGCGAGAAGGAGAAGGCCCAGGCGGCGTGCGCCGGTCCGACCGTTCCGTCATGGGGATGGAAGGAGGCCGATAATGAATGCCGTGATGATCATTACCGGGGGAGGGTCGATGATGATCCTCACCTCGCACAAGTCGGTTGCCGAGCCGGCGCTGTTGGAAAAGCTGGCCCACAAGGGAATCGACAAGTTCATCGCCTACGAGATCAGCCTCGATCTGGCCAAGGAGCGCTACGGCGGGCACTTTTTCGTGGTGGCCCGCGACCTGCGGGAGAGCGACGATTTGCGGGTGCTCGACTACAACGGGAACCGGGCCTTTAGGCTGTTCTCGTTTGCCGAGTTCGGGCCGCCGATCATGCACGAGGGCGTCCGCGAGGAGGAAGACGCGGTGTGAGCGTCGCTCCGGCCCTCAGGCGTCCAGGCCGAGCAGGCCGCCGATCTTGGCGGACGCCTTGAGCCCACTGCCGGTGAGGATGAGTACCGTCGTCTCGCCGGGGCCGATGGCACCCTCCGCGATGAGCTTGCTGAGCCCGGCGGCGCCGGCCGCCGACGTCGGCTCGACGAAGAGGCCGATGCGGAGCAGGGATTTGAGCGCCGCCAGGATCTCGTCCTCGCCGACCGCGATCATGGCGCCGCCGGTTTGCCGGGCGGAGGCCAGCATCTGGCGCAGGCGTACCGGGCGGGAGAGCGCGATGCCGTCGGCCACGGTGGCCGTCGTCTCGGTGGGGATGTAGTCGTCGGCGCCGGCATCAAACGCAGCCACGACGGGGCTGCAGTTGGCAGCCTGCACCCCGAAGATGCGGGGTATGCGCTCGATTTGGCCTGCCGCCAGCAATTCGCGAAAGCCGATGTGGCAACCGATCACGTTGCTGCCGCCGCCGGCAGGCGCGATCACGTTGTCGGGCGCCCGGAAGCCCAACTGCTCCCAGATCTCGTAGGCCACCGTCTTGGTGCCTTCGAGGAAGAAGGGCTGCCAGTTGTGGCTGGCGTAAAAGGTGCTTTCGGCCTCGGCGAGCGCGGCGTCCGAGACGTCCTGGCGGCTGCCATCGATGGGCACCACGTCGGCCCCGCAGGCCCGCATCTGTACCAGCTTGCCGGCCGGCGCGCTGGCCGGCACCAGGATGCGGCAGGCGATGCCGACCGCCGCCGCATAGGCGGCCATCGCCGCCCCGGCGTTGCCCGAGGAGTCCTCGAGGATCGAGGAAACCTCCCGCTGCCTGAGGTAGCTCATCAGCACGGCGACGCCGCGATCCTTGAAGGAACCGGTGGGAGCCAAGTAGTCCATCTTGAGATGAACGGCGCGGCCGTTCCATTGCCGCTCGATCAGCGGCGTCCCGCCTTCGCCCATCGAGATGGCGCCATCACGTGGCACCCGAAGCGCCGCGGCATAACGCCACGGCGAGGTGTCGGCCTTATCGATGGCGCCCGGCGTCAGGCCGGGACCGTCGGCGAGGTCGAGGGGGGATCCGCATTCGGGGCAGCGCCACAGCGGCGTATCGGCGTCATGGGTGGCGCCGCAGGTCGGGCAGACATAGTGAACGGACGACAGAGCCATTCTCCTGGCCCCCTGTGGTTGGCGATTGAAATCAGCCGACGGCGGGTTCGCGGCGGCGGACCAGCCACCAGACGATCAGCGCGCCCACCATCTTGCTCGCCGTCATGGCGACGACGCCGGCGGTCGAGAGAAGGCCGACGCCGGAAAGGAAGACAAGGCTGTCGACCGGCGCGCCGAGGGCGCTGGAATAGAGGATGCGCTGCGACAGCGGTCGGCGGGTGAAGCTGTAGATGGCCCAGTCGACCAGTTCGCTGACCAGGAAGGCAGCGGCGCTGGCGACCGCGATCATCGGGCTCGCCATGAAGTAGCTGATCGTCGCCCCGGCCAGCATGGCCAGCAGCACCTTGTGCCCGATCTCGCGCTGGGCGAAATCGCGGGCGACGAAAATGAAGCCGACCACGAGCGAAATCGGCGGCCACATGGTGCCGTCCGGCAGCTTGACCAGCGGCGAGACGGAAAAGCCATAGTTCACCGCGACGATGAGCAGAATATAAAGGGCCGTGTACTTTAGCTTCATGGGTATGGGCTCCGTTTCCGGCCGGTTCATTATCACACGGCATGGGGAGATGGCGAGACGGAATGCGAGGCGAAAAAAGGCGGGGCGCTTTTGAAAGCGCCCCGCGCGAGTTGGGGACTTGCCGGGAGGTGAAAAGGAACACGTCCGAAAAAACGCTCCTTGGGGTCGGGAGACCCCTGGCCTAAACTAAGCAAGAGGAATGCCAACTCGGGGCAAAAGAAAAAATCATTTCAAAACAATGTTGTATGTGAACGCAGCGGATGAAGGGCTCTCTCAAGAGTGACTAATTTTTAATCTCATAAATTTCTGAGGCTAAAATTTGAGCATTTCTGGGGTGAGGGCTGCCGTTGGGTTTTCACTTGCGTACTTACTATAGTAAGCGAGCGGAACCGCTGACGAGGAACGATGGCCGGACACACACCCGAGCGGAGCAGCGACCGATCGGCCGCCACCGGGGCACCGGACTTCGCGGCGAAAGAAGCCATCCGCGGCAAGGCGTTCGAGATGGGTTTCGACGCAGCCGGTTTCGCGAGGGCCGGGGCGCCGCCCGCCGACGGTGCCAATCTGGCGGCCTTCCTGGATGGCGGCCGGCATGGCGACATGACCTGGCTGGCCGACACCTTCGCACGGCGGGCCGATCCCCGGGCATTGTGGCCGGAGGCCCGCACCGTCATCGCGCTCGGCGTCAACTATGGCCCGGCCGAAGATCCCCGCGCCCTTCAGGGCCGCGCCGATCGCGGCGCCATCAGCGTCTACGCCCGCAACCGCGACTACCATGACGTCGTCAAGAAGAGGGTCAAGCGGCTGGCCCGCTGGATCGTCGAGACCCGGGGCGGCGAGGTGAAGGTGTTCGTCGACACGGCGCCGGTGATGGAAAAGCCGCTGGCCGCCCGCGCCGGTATCGGCTGGCAGGGCAAGCATACCAACCTGGTGTCGCGCGCCTTCGGATCCTGGCTGTTC
Organism: Rhodospirillales bacterium; assembly: GCA_014859895.1. GTDB lineage: Bacteria > Pseudomonadota > Alphaproteobacteria > Rhodospirillales > Shumkoniaceae > Shumkonia. The sequence continues at coordinate 20,603 of JACZKS010000147.1, read as the reverse complement.
CTGGCCGAGGTGTTCACCACGCTCACGCTGCCGCCCGACGCCCCGGAGACCGACCTTTGCGGCAGCTGCAACCGCTGCGCCGAGGCTTGCCCCACCGACGCCCTGGCCGAGCCCTATCGGATGAACGCGACGCGTTGCATTTCATATGTGACGATCGAGCATAAGGGGCCCATCGAGGCGGACCTCCGCCCGGCCCTGGGCAACCGCATTTACGGCTGCGACGATTGCCTGGCCGCCTGCCCGTGGAACAAGTTCTCGCGGCCGACCGCCGAGGCGGCCTTCCAGGCCAGACCCGATCTTAAGGCTCCCAGCCTTGCCGATCTCGCCGGGCTTGACGACGTAGCCTTCCGCCAGGCCTTCGCCGGTACGCCGATCAAACGCACGGGGCGCGACAGATTGTTGCGCAACGTCCTGATCGCCATCGGCAACAGCGGCGATGCCGGGATGCTTTCGGTGGTGCGGCAGCGGATGGCCGATTCATCGGCGCTGGTGCGCGAGGCGGCGCAGTGGGCATTCGATCGACTGTCGGACCAGCCGCCCGCCAAGGGTTAGCCCTCTCTCCGCCTTGCTTGCCGAATACTTGCGGAACCTCCAGCCAAGAGTCCCGGAAGAACAATTCCAAATAGTGGAAAAGGCCAGGGCAGCCGGGGAGTTGGGGAGATTACAGTCTTGCTATCGGAAGAGGAATCACGTATACCCTACCTGCGCAACAAAACCCGCCGAAATATTCTTTCTGTATATCATTGTCTTAGGCATAAGTGTTGCGGGAAATTAATAATCATTTGCAAGTAGGCCTTTTTATTTGGTTCTTGTAAAAGCAACAAGCGGCATCCGGTAATATCGGACGCCGTCCGTGTGACATATGAAAACTAAGAGGAGTGATCCCATGGCGGATAGGCGAATGATTACGGTGGATGGCAACGAAGCCACCGCTTCGGTTGCCCACCGTACAAATGAAGTAATCGCCATTTACCCGATCACGCCGTCGTCGGATATGGGTGAGCACGCGGACGCGTGGTCGGCCGACGGTCGGAAAAACATCTGGGGCACCGTTCCCCGGGTGGTCGAGATGCAGTCCGAAGCGGGCGCCGCCGGTGCGGTTCACGGCGCCCTGCAGAGCGGCGCCTTGACGACGACCTTCACGGCGTCGCAGGGCCTGCTGCTCAAGATCCCGAACATGTACAAGATCGCCGGCGAGTTGACGTCAACCGTCTTTCACGTCGCCGCCCGCAGCGTAGCCGCCCAGGGGCTGTCGATCTTTGGAGACCACCAGGACGTCATGGCCTGCCGGGCCACTGGTTGGGGCATGTTGTCGTCGAATTCGGTCCAGGAAGTCATGGACATGGCCCTCATCGCCCAGGCCGTGTCGCTCGAAGCCCGCGTGCCTTTCATCCATTTCTTCGACGGATTCCGCACGTCTCATGAAGTCGGCAAGGTCGAGCAGTTGAACGTCGAGGACATGAAGGCCATGATCCCCGATGACCTTGTCCGCGCCCACCGAGCGCGCGCCATGTCGCCCGACCGTCCCGTCCTCCGCGGCACAGCCCAGAACCCCGACGTTTACTTCCAGGCCCGCGAGACCGTCAACAACTTCTATACCGCCTGCCCCGCCATCGTCCAGAAGGTCATGGACCGCTTCGCCGCCATCGTCGGCCGCCAGTATTCGCTGTTTGAATACGTCGGCTCGCCCACTGCCGAGCGCGTCATCGTCCTCATGGGCTCCGGCGCCGAAACCGCCCACGAAGCGGTCGATTTCATGAATGCCGCCGGCGAAAACGTCGGCATCCTGAAGATTCGACTGTTCCGGCCTTTCTCCGTCGACGGTTTCATCGACGCCCTCCCCAAATCGGTCAAGTCGCTGGCCATCCTTGACCGCACCAAGGAACCCGGTTGCGCCGGCGAACCCCTCTACCAGGATGTGCTCACTGCCATCGCCGAACGCATCGACGCCGGCACTCTGCCGTTCGCCCAGCCCAAGGTCGTCGGCGGCCGCTACGGCCTGTCGTCCAAGGAATTCACGCCCGCCATGGTCAAGGGCATCTACGACGAACTCTCCAAGCCCAACCCCAAGAACCACTTCACCATCGGCATCAACGACGACGTCACTCATACCAGCATCGACTACGATCCCGAATACTCAACCGCCGATCCCAAGACCGTCCGCGCCCTGTTCTACGGCCTCGGCGCCGACGGCACCGTGGGCGCCAATAAGAACTCGGTCAAAATCATCGCCGAGGAGACCAGCAACTACGCCCAGGGCTACTTTGTCTACGACTCCAAGAAGTCCGGTTCCACCACCATCTCCCACCTCCGATTCGGTCCTGACGCAATCCGCAGCACTTACCTGATCTCGAAGGCGAACTTCATCGCCTGCCATCAGTTCAACTTCCTCGAAAAGCTGGACGTGCTCAAGTACGCCGAACCCGGCGCAACGTTCCTGCTGAACTCGCCTTTCGGCCCTGACGCGGTCTGGGACCACCTGCCCGCCCCCCTGCAGAAGACCATCCTCGACCGTAAGCTCAAGTTCTACGTCATCGACGCCTACGAGGTCGCCAAGGCCACCGGCATGGGTACCCGCATCAACACCGTGATGCAGACCTGCTTCTTCGCCATCTCCGGCGTCCTGCCCCGCGAAGAGGCGATCGCCCAGATCAAGTACGCCATTCAGAAGACCTACGGCCGCCGCGGTGAGGCCGTCGTCCAGAAGAACTTCGCCGCCGTCGACCAGACGCTGGAACACCTGAAGGAAGTCACCGTCCCGGCGGCCATCACCTCCACGGTCGGCTTCAAACCGCCCGTGCCCGCAGCCGCCCCCGAATTCGTCCGCAACGTCCTTGGCGTGATCTTCGCCGGCGAAGGCGACAGCCTGCCGGTCTCGGCCATGCCCAACGACGGCACGTTCCCCACGGCCACGGCGCAGTGGGAGAAGCGCAACATCGCCCTCGAAATCCCGGTCTGGGACGAGAAGATCTGCATCCAGTGCGGCAAGTGCGTGCTGGTATGCCCGCATGCGACAATCCGCGCCAAAGTGGTCGACCGCTCCGCTCTCGAAGGCGCTCCGGCTACCTTCAAGACCGCCGAGGCCCGCTGGAAAGACTACAAGGACATGGCCTACTCGCTTCAGGTGGCCCCTGAAGACTGCACCGGCTGTGGCCTGTGCGTCCAGGCCTGCCCGGTGAAGGACAAGACCAACCCCAAGCACCGCGCGATCGACATGCAAGACCAGATGCCGCTGAGGGAAGCCGAAGTCGCCAACTGGGACTTTTTCCTCAACCTGCCGGAGTTTGATCGCAGCAAGCTCTCCACCTCCCAGGTGAAGGACCTCCAACTCTTCCAGCCCTTGTTCGAGTTCTCCGGCGCCTGCTCGGGTTGTGGCGAAACGCCCTACGTCAAACTGCTCACCCAGTTGTTCGGCGACCGCACCCTCATCGCCAACGCCACCGGTTGCTCGTCGATCTACGGCGCCAACTTGCCCACGACCCCTTACGCGAAGAACAACGCCGGCCGCGGCCCGACGTGGTCGAACTCGCTGTTCGAGGACAACGCCGAGTTTGGTCTCGGGATGCGCCTCGCCGTCGACCACCAGAACGCTTACGCCCGTGAACTGGTTCAGCGCTTCGCCTCCAAAATCGGCGACAACCTGGCCCAGGAGATCCTCAACGCCGATCAGTCCACCGAAGCGGGCATCTTCGCCGTGCGCGAGCAGATCGAGGTACTGAAGACCAAGGTCAACGAACTGCTCTCCAACGGCGCCAACGGCAGCAGCGCCGCCCTTCGCGACCTGCTCGCCGTCTCAGACACCCTCGCCAAGAAGAGCGTGTGGATCCTCGGCGGCGACGGCTGGGCCTACGACATCGGCTACGGTGGCCTGGACCACGTCCTCGCCTCCGGCAAGAACGTCAACATCCTCGTGCTCGATACGGAGGTCTACTCCAACACCGGCGGCCAGTGCTCGAAGTCCACTCCCCGCGCCGCGGTCGCCAAATTCGCCGCCGGCGGCAAACCCTCCGCTAAGAAGGACCTCGCCATGATGGCCGTCGCCTACGGCAACGTCTATGTCGCCCGCGTCGCCATGGGTTCCAGCGACATGCAGACCGTCAAGGCCTTCGTCGAGGCCGAAAAGTGGGACGGCCCGTCCATCATCATCGCTTACTCCCACTGCATCGCACACGGCTACGACCTCCAGTTCGGACTCGAACAGCAGAAACTTGCCGTCCAGACCGGCCACTGGCCCATGTTCCGCTACAACCCCGCCCTCGTCGCCGATGGCAAGAACCCGTTCGTGCTCGACTGCAAGGCTCCCAGCCTGCCGCTCGACAAATACATCTACAACGAAACCCGCTACACCATGCTCGTCCACAGCCGTCCGGAAGATGCCCGGCGGCTGCTCGCCGAAGCTCAGGCCGACGTCATGAACCGCTGGCGCCTCTATGAACAGATGGCCGCCGCGCCTGGCGTGGGTTCTGCTGACAAGGCCACCGAAGGAGGCAAGTAATCATGATCGACCTGACCACCGGATACCTCGGACTCAAGCTCCGCACGCCCATCGTGGCTTCCTCGTCGCCGCTCTGCAAGGAGGTTGGCAACGTTCTCAGGCTGGAGGACGCCGGCGTCTCGGCCGTCGTTCTTCACTCACTTTTCGAGGAACAGATCCAACTCGAAAGCGGTGAACTCGACCGCTACCTCACTGAAGGCACCGAAAGCTTCGGCGAGGCCATGAACTACTTCCCCGAAATGGGAAGCTATAACCTCGGACCCGAACCCTACCTGAACTATGTCAGGAAGGTCAAGGAGTCCACCTCCATCCCCGTAATCGCCAGTCTCAACGGCATCTCCACAGGCGGCTGGATCCGCTACGCCCAGCAGATGGAGCAGGCCGGCGCCGACGCCCTCGAACTGAACATCTACTACCTGCCGACCGACCTCGAGATGACCGCCCAAAAGGTCGAGGAGATCTACTTCGATCTCGTCAGCCACGTCAAGGCCAGCGTCCGCATCCCGGTCTCGGTCAAACTCGGACCCTTCTTCACCGCCTTCGCCAACATGGCAAAGAAGATGGACGAAGCCGGCGCCGACGGCCTCGTGCTGTTCAACCGCTTCTACCAGCCCGACTTCGACCTCGACGCCCTCGAAGTGGTCCCCAACCTCGTCCTCAGCGACTCCCACGAGCTGCGCCTCCGCCTCCACTGGACCGCCCTGCTCTACAACCGCATCCGCCCCGACCTCGCCATCACCGGCGGCGTGCACACGGCCGAGGATGTGGTCAAGTCTATTATGGCCGGCGCCAAGGTCGCCATGACCACCTCGGCCCTGCTGCGCCACGGCCCCGCCTATGCCTCGAAAATCGAGGAAGACCTCATCGAATGGATGGAAGAGCACGAATACGAATCCGTCCTCCAGATGCGCGGCAGCATGAGCTCGCAGTCGGTCGCCGAACCGGCGGCCTTCGAACGCGCCAACTACATGAAAGTGCTGTCGAGCTACACCTTGAAGACGACGGCGTAACTCCTCCGCAGCCGTCGCCAGATAAAGGGTCCGCCTGGCGCGGACCCTTTTTTTCATCATTCGTGTCCGCCTCGTGCTCACCCTTTATTGGGCGTCACTGTCCGCCGCCGTCGTATCGACAGTATTGATGCGGCGCACCTTCGTTCTCCTCTTCCTGCTCCCCCCTCTCATCCTCTCCGCACAGCCCCCATCAGTCTCCGGCCTCATCCTCGACTCATCCACCGCTGAACCCCTCGCCGGCGTCAACTGGATCTCGCCTGCTCCTCAACCACCGCCGGCGCGATACGCTTTGAAGTGATGCGACACATCCTCTTGCTTGCATTGCTGACCCTCTCCCTGAGTGCCGAAACGAGAACGCTCACTTTGCGCCAGGCCGTCGATCTCGCCCTCGAACAGAACCCGGACCTCATGCTCGCCCGGCTCGACCAGCAGAAGTCGGCGCTTTCCGTGAATCTCGTGGCGGAGCCTCTGCTGCCACGCGTCTACGCCGGCAGCGGACTCGCCTACACCTACGGCTTCCCCGTCAGCCTCGACGGCTCCGCCCCGTCCATTTTCCAGGCCCGCGCCGAACGCAGTATCTACAACGCGTCCGCCCGCCTCGCCACCGCCCAGGCCAGGGAGCAGGTCAGGGGCGCCGCAATGGGAGCCGAGTCGATCAAGGAGGAAGTCGCCCTCAGAACCGCCGTGCTCTTCCTTGATCTCGAACGAACTGTCCGCTCGCGATCTCTCCTCCAGCACCAGGTCGAATCGCTCGCCCGAATTGAAGCCGCCGTCCGCCTCCGCGTCGCCGAGGGCCGGGAACTGCCAATCGAAGGCAAGCGGGCCGCGGTCAATCTGGCCCGAGCGCGCCAGCGGTTGTCCGCGCTCGGGGGCTCCGCGGCATCGCTTTCACGTTCGCTGTCGCAAACGCTGGGGCTGCCGGCAGCCATCACAATCGAACCGGCCATGGAGGAGCGCACCGCCTTGGGTGCTGCGATTGCGGAAAATGAACTGATTCAGGAATCGGTCCGCGGCAACGCGGAGTTGCGCAGGCTCGAATCCGATCTGAAGGCTCAGGCCCTCGCCGCGCGCATGAACCGTGCCAAACGCCTGCCGTCGGTCAACCTCATCGCGCAATACTCCCTGCTCGGCAAGTTCAACAACTACGAGGATTTCTTCCGCCGCTTCCAACGCCACAACGCGCAAATCGGCGCCTCCATCATGTTCCCCCTCTTCGCGAACCCTCAGGACGAGGCGGCCGCCTCCCAGGCCGACATCGAGGTCCGCAAACTCCGCATCCAGGCCGAGTCGCTGCGCGCCAGAATCGAGGCCGGCACGCGCGAATCCCTGCGGAAGGCCGCCGACGCCGAGGCTTATCAGGAAGTGGCCAAACTCGATCTTGAAGTCGCCCGCGAACAGGTTTCCATTCTGCTCTCGCTCACCGAAGAGGGCAGGGCCAGCACACTGCAACTGGAGGAGGCCCGCGTCGCCGAGCAGGAGAAGTGGTCGGCCTACCACCAGGCCCTCTATGAAGTGGAACGGGCGCGGTTGGAGGCGCTACGCCATTCCGGCCAGTTGATTGCAACGATGCGGCGCTGATCCGGCACTGGCGCCCCGCCGGCGAATGCCGCCGCCAAGTACTGCCGCTTCAGCCGGATGAGCCACGTTGCCTCCACCTGCGGCCTGTGTTCAACTAATGTTGATAGAGATTCGTGGGGGAGGGCTGAATCTTGAGCATAAGCAACGCAATCATGAAGAGATCCATTTTCGTCGCGTGCGCGGCCGCCGCCGTCATGCTTTGCCTCTCGGGTTGCAGCCGCGATCCCGAGGTGGTCAAACGCAGGTATTTGGAAAACGGCAACAAATACTTCGACCAAGGGAAATATAAGGAAGCGGTGCTGATGTACAGCAACGCCGTCAAGCAGGACCCCAGATTCGGAGAGGCCTACCACAAACTGGGCGACGCTCAGATCCGCCGCGGCGCCTTCCGTGAGGCAGCCGCCGCTTACCGCCGGGCCGTCGAACTGCTGCCCAAACAGGACGAGGCCGCCGGCAAACTGGCCGACCTCTACCTCGCCGCCTACTCGCTCATGCCGAATAACCGGGAAGACCGGCGGATGCTTAAGGAGGTCGAAGAGATCGTTGACCTCATCAAGAATTCGAATCCCAACAGCTATCATGTCCACCGCCTGCGCGGCTTCCTCGCCGTCGCCAATGAGGATCTCGACGAAGCCGTCGGCCAGTTCAGAAAGGCTGACGCCGTCAAACCCAAGCAGCCCGAACTGCGCTACGCCCTCGCCCAGGTGTTGTTCCGAAACAAGCAGACCGCCGAAGCCGAGAAGATCTCGTTGCAGTTGATCCAGGACACCCCAAGCTACCCCAACTCCTACGATTTCCTCGCCGCTTACTACCGCTCCCAGCAGCAACCCCACAAAGCCGAGGCCATCCACAAACAGAAGATCACCGCGTTCCCCACACAGTGGACCTCTCACCTCGGCCTCGCCGTCTTCTATGTTTCCTCGAACCGCCGGGCAGACGCCGACAAAGTCATTGATGGAATGCTCGCCAAGGCGTCCTCGGTGCCCGACGCCCGGAGCAAATCCGCCGACTTCTACTTCCGGATCCGCGACTACGACAAGGCGAAGAAAGTGCTTGAAGCGGCCGCCGTCGCCGAACCCGAACGCAGAAACGAACACCGGCGCCGGCTGGCCGTCATGACATTCATGCAGGGACAGCCCAAACAGGCCCTCGAATCCATCGAAAGCATCGTCAAGGACGATCCCAACGACAACCAGTCAATCGCTCTCCGCGCCGCCATGCAGTTGCAGTCCGGCGATGCCGATAAGAGCAATGCCGCCATCAACGACCTCCAGTCGCTGCTCGGCAAGGTCCCCAACAGTCCCTCGGTCCGCTACAACCTGGCCAGGGCATACCAGGCCCGCGGCGACCTCGATGCCGCCCGCGTCCAGTACATGGAGGCCATCAAAGATGCCTCGAAAACCAACCGCAATTTCGTCGCCGCCCGCATCGGTCTCGGCCAGGTCGCCTTGCTGAAACAGGACTTCGGCCGCGCCATCGAATCCGCCGACGCCGTCCTTCAGGCAGAACCCAAGAACATCGCCGCCCAGGTGATCAAGGTCAACGGATTGCTCAACAGCGGCAGCACCTCGCTCGCCCGCCAGGAACTCCAGAAGTTTCTCGCCGCCTCGCCCGAACAGCCCGACCTCATGTTCCAACAGGCCCTCGTGCTGTTCACCGAGAAAAAATACCCCGACTCCGAACGCATCTTCCTGACCCTTCGCCAGCGCTACCCCGGCGACCTCCGCCTGCTGTTCGGCCTCGCCGAAACCATGGTCGTCACCGACCGCGGCAAGCAGGCCCTCGATATGCTCAAGGCCGAGACCAGGACCCGCCCGCAGATCAACGCCCTCCGCATGGCCACCGGCAATATCGCTCTCCGCATCGGCGACCTCGCCACCGCCGACCAGGAATATCGCCATCTGATCGGCCTCGACCCCAAGAACCTCGAACTCTATCTCCGCCTCGGCGAAACCCAGCGGCTCATGAAACGCACCCAGGAAGCCCTCCAAACTCTCCGCAGGGGCCAGGCGCTTCAGCCCAATAACCCTCAGGTCAACCTTCAACTCGCCCTCACCCTCGACGCCGCCGGCCTCCAGCGCGAGTCCCTGCCCATCTACGAAAACGTCGTAAGAAACCAGCCCGACAATCCCATCGCCCTCAATAACCTCGCCTACATGATGGCCGAGGAGGGCCGCGACCTCGACCTCGCCCTCACCTACGCCCAGCGCGCCCGCCAGCGCGCCCCCGGCAGCCTTGACATCGCCGATACTCTCGGCTGGGTCTACCTCCGCAAACAGCTCAGTGACAGCGCCCTGACCATCTATCGCGACATCACCCAGAAGGCCCCCAAAAACCCGCTCTACCACTACCACATGGGCATCGCCCTCTTCCAGAAAGGCGACAAAACCGGCGCGCGGCGCAGCCTCCAAACGGCTCTCAGCCTGAACCCGACGCCCTCGGACGCGGCAAAAATCAAGGAGCTTCTGGCCAAGCTGAGCTAGTCATTCGGGAACATCCTGCCTCACTGACTCTCCGGATACATCATGCAGAGACACCCTTCCCTGCCCTGGGTTCTCCCATTCGCCGTCTTCATGCTGCTGCTGGCCGCCGAACCCTACCTCGGCCTGCCTGACCGCGCCTCGCTTGCTCTACGGCTGCTTGTTCCGGCTGCAGTTCTCATCGTCTTCTCGCGCAAAGTCCTCGACTTCCGCTGCTCCTCACCCCTGTTGAGCGTTCTGATCGGCGCCGGCGTCTTCCTCATCTGGATCGCCCCCGACGTCCTGTTCCCCGGCTACCGCGACAGCATTCTGTTCCAGAACCCGCTCACCGGAACTCTCAAATCCACCCTCTCCCCCGAGGCCCGCGCCGACTCGCTCTCCGTCGCCCTCCGCATCGCCCGCGCCGCCCTGCTGGTTCCCATCGTTGAGGAACTGTTCTGGCGCGGCTGGCTCATGCGCTGGCTCGCCAAACCCGACTTCGAATCCCTCCCCATCGGCCACTACCAAGCCCGCGCCTTCTGGTTCACCGCCATCCTGTTCGCCCTCGAACACGGTCCCTATTGGGAAGTCGGGCTCATTGCCGGCGCGGTTTATAATGGTTGGTTGGTGAGGACACGCCGTCTCGGCGACCTGATCCTCGCCCACGCAGTGACCAACGCCTGCCTCGCCGCTTTTGTCCTGTGGTCAGGGCGTTGGGAACTGTGGCTCTAGCTCCGGAAAGACTCTTGGTTTCTTGATGAACAATTTAATTGAATGTCTGCGCCCCGGCGCTGTCGCCTCGCGCGCTAAAGTCGCTCTGTTTGACTTCGACGGCACCGTCTCCATCATCCGCGCCGGCTGGATCGACGTCATGGTCCCGATGATGGTCGAAATCCTTGCCGGCCTCAAATCCGGCGAGTCCGAAGCCGAACTCACCGAAGTCGTCCGCGAATATGTCGGCCAACTCACCGGCCGCCAGACCATCTACCAGATGATCGCCCTCTGCGACGAAATCACCAAGCGCGGTGGCACGCCCCAGGATCCCCTCGTCTACAAGCACATGTACCTCGACCTCCTCATGGAGCGAATCAAGGACCGTATCGCCGGCCTCCGCAGCGGCGAAATCCCCCCCCATCAATATCTCGTTCCCGGCTCAATCGCCCTGCTTGACGGCCTCAAGGCCCGCGGCTTCAAAATGTATCTCGCCTCCGGCACCGACGACAAATTCGTCAAGGACGAAGCCCACCTGCTCCAGATCGATCACTACTTCGACGGCGGCGTCTACGGCGCCCTCGACGACTACAAGAGCTTCTCCAAGGCCATTCTCATCAAGAAGCTCATCGAGACCGCCGGCGTCCGCGGCGACGAATTCCTCGGCTTCGGCGACGGCTACGTCGAAATCGAAAATGTGAAACAGGTCGGCGGCATCGCCGTCGGCGTCGCAACCGACGAACCCGATTGCCTCGTCGTCGATCAGTGGAAACGCAAACGCCTCGCCGGCGTCGGCGCCGACTACATCATCCCCAACTTCCTCTGCCACGACGAACTGTTCGCACAGCTGTTCCCCGAATAAATGCCCAGCAAATACCCCTCCTTCGACCGCTCTCGCCTGCTCGTCAAACCCCTCGGCGAGCGCACCCACGATCTCCAACTCGACCGCTGGGCCGGACTCGACGCCGACCTGCCCGCCTTCTCGCACGCCGACCTCGACACCGTCGCCTCGCGCTGTGCCAGTGCCGTCTCGTCCGGCTCGTCCCGCATCCTCATGATGGGCGCACACCTCCAGCGCGCCGGCGTCAGCCGCCACATCATCGACCTCCTTGAGCGCGGCGTCATCTCCGTCATCGCCATGAACGGCGCCGGCATGATCCACGACTACGAACTCGCCCGCATCGGCGCAACCACCGAATCCGTCGCCCGCTATATCAAGTCCGGCGAATTCGGCCTATGGTCCGAAACCGGCGAACTCAACCTCTGGATCCGCGATACCGCCTCATCCGGCGAAGGCCTCGGTGAAGGCATCGGCCGCCGCATCCTTGAATCGGACTTCCCCCACAGAGACCTTTCCATCCTCGCCAACGCCTACCGCCTCGGCGTCCCCGTCACCCACCACGTCGGCATCGGCTACGACATCCTCCACGAACACCCCAACTGCGACGGCGCCGCTCTCGGCGAAACCAGCTACCGCGACTTCCTCATCTTCACCAAGGTCATGGAAGGCCTCGAAGGCGGCGTCCTGCTCAGCTTCGGCTCCGCCATCATGGGCCCCGAGGTCTTCCTCAAGGCCCTCGCCATGGCCCGCAACGTCGCCCATCAGCAAGGCCGCCAGATCAAACACTTCACGTCAGCCGTCTTCGACATGGTGCCCATCCACGGCGACTTCCGCAGCGAACTGCCCAAGACCGATCCCGGTTACTACTTCCGCCCCCACAAAACCCTCCTGGTCCGCACCGTCGCCGAAGGCGGCGAGAGCTACTATTTCTCCGGCGACCACCGCGCCACCTTCCCCGCCCTGCGCAAGGCCATCCTCGGAAAACTCCCATGACCCCCCGGCAGATCCTCGAACGCATCCCTTCGCTTCGCGCCCTCGTCGTCGGCGATATCTGCCTGGACCGCTGGTGCACTTACTCGCCCGCCCTCGCCGAACCCTCGCGTGAAACCGGCATCGCCCGCGTCGCCGTCACCTCCACCGTCATCACTGCAGGCGCCGGCGGCACCGTCGCCAACAACCTCCGCGCCCTCGGCTGCGGCACCGTCTCGGTTCTCGGCTCCGTCGGCGACGACGGCTTCGGCTACGAACTCCGCCAGGCGCTGGCCCGCGTCGGCGCCGATTCGTCGCTCCTGGTCACCTCTCCTCTGCCGACGTTCACCTACACGAAACTCCTGAACGCCGATACCGGCGATGAAGACCTCGGCCGCATCGATTTCATCTCGCCCCCGCCGCCTGCCTCCATCAACCACGAAATCGTCGCCCGCCTTCTCCGCTCGGCGTCGGACTACGACGCCATCCTCGTCGCCGACCAGGCCGAAACCGAGTCCGGCGGCGTCGTCACCCCGGCCGTCCGCGATGCGCTGATGCAGATAGCCGCCCGCCCCTCGGCCCCCATCATCTTTGTCGATTCCCGCATGCGCATCGAGCGCTTCCGCGGCGTCATTGTCAAACCCAACGAGCGTGAAGCCCAGGAAGCCTGCGCGCGGCTCGGCGTCTCCGGCTACCGGGCGTTGCGTGAAGCGGTCGGACATTCGCTGATGATGGTCACCCACGGCCCCCAGGGCGTCCTCGTCCTCGACAGCGATCAGGAGACCATGGTGCCCACCGTGGCAGTCGACAACCCCGTCGATATTTGCGGCGCCGGTGATAGTTTTTCGGCTGGCACCGCGCTTTCGCTCGCCGCCGGCGCATCGCCCACCGAAGCCGCCCGCTTCGGCAACCTCGTCACATCCATCACCATCATGAAGAAGGGCACCGGCTCGGCCTCGCCCGCCGAGGTCCTTCAAGCGGAGCAGCGGCAATGAACTTCCTCGCCATCGACATCGGCGGAACAAAGTTCACCCTGGCGCTGTTTGACGCCTCCGGCCGAATGACTCATCGCGAATCCCGCGCAACCGATCGCGACGGCGGTCCGCGCTGGATGGCCGCCCGCTTCCCGGAAATCGTCGCTTCCTGGGGCGTCAACGCCATCACCGCCATCGGCATTGGCTTCGGCGGACCGGTGAACTACGCCACGCAGTCGGTCGTGCTCTCCACCCACGTTGGCGGCTGGGAAGGCTTTGATCTCGTCGGCGAAGCCAGCCGCACCTTCGGCGCACCCGTGTTGATGGACAACGATGCCAACGCCGGCGCCCTCGGCGAGGGCCTGCACGGCGCGGGCTTCGGCTTCCGCCCATTGTTCTACATGACGCTTTCCACCGGCATCGGCGGCGGCATCCTCACCGAGCACGGCGTCTACCGTGGAGCCGACTCCTACGCGGGCGAGATCGGCCATCTCACCATCCGCCCCGACGGGCCGGATTGCCTCTGCGGCGCAAACGGCTGCTTCGAGCGCATGTGCTGCGGCCTCTGGCTCGAACGCGACAACGGCCGCACTGTGCCCGAACTGCTCGCCGACCCGGCCTTCGTGAACGGCTACGTCGTCAACCTCTCGCTCGGCTTGAAGTCGGCCATCATGCTGCTCAACCCCGCGCGCATCGTCATCGGCGGCGGCATCGCCAAGTCCGGCGACACGCTTTTCGTGCCCCTGCGCCAGGAACTCCGCAGCCGCATCACCGCCTGGTCCAAGGCCCGTGTCGATGTCGTCCCGGCCGCCCTTGGCGACGACAGCGTTCTCTACGGCGCATTCGAACTCGCCCGTCAGGCAAAGGAACAGATTCTATGAGTGACTTCGCAACCAACTACAAACAGGAACTCCTCGGCGCCATCGAAGCCATCCCGCTCGAAAAGGTTCAGACGGCCATCGCCTGGATCGACGAGGCCCTGAACGAAGACCGCCAGATCTTCACCTGCGGCAACGGCGGCTCGGCGTCCACTGCCTCGCATTTCATCTGCGACATGGTGAAGGGCGCCAGCTTCAACCGGGAGAAGCGCTTTCGCATGATGGCGCTCACCGATTCGCTGCCCACCATCACGGCTTATTCGAATGACGTCTCCTACGACGTCGTCTTTGTCGAACAACTCAAGAATTTCGCCCGTCCCGGCGACATCCTGATCTCGATTTCCGGCTCCGGCAACTCGCCCAACGTTTTGCGCGCCGTCGAATACGCCAACTCCATCGGCGTCAAGACCATCGGCCTCACCGGTCGCGACGGCGGCCAGCTTGGGCCTCTCTCCCAGCTTGAGATCAATGTCGGCCACCCGCACATGGGCCGCATCGAAGACGGCCACATGATCGTCTGCCACATGATCGCCTACTACTTCATGGAACAGGCCGGCGGCGCGTGCGGCCGCTAACCCGCGATTAGTCGCCTAACAGGCGCCCATACCCCCGTAGCGACGGGATGCTATCGAACACCGCCTTCATCCCTGCGGTGATCGGGATCGCCAGCACCAGGCCGGCGGCGCCCCACAGCAGGTACCAGAACATCATCGCCACGGTCACCACCAGCGGGTTCAGATGCACCCTCGCCCCCACGAGCTTGGGATAAAGCAGGTTCAGCGCCATCAGGTGCAGGAACGACACCACCGTGCCCACCAGGATGTAGGCGGGCAACGTCGGATACACCGGCAGCATCGCCAAAAACGGCGGCAGCACCGCCAGCGGCAGCCCCAGATACGGCACCAGGCTCAGGAATGCGCTCAGCGGCGCAACAATCTGCCAGTACGGCACTTTCACGTAATAGAGGAACAGCGCCGTGATGATCGACAGGAAGATGCCCAGGATGAAATTGCCCACCACATAGGCGCGCGCCACCCGGCCGATGCCGTCCCAGGCGCGTTGGATAATCTCCCTCTTTTCGCCCTGCACCAGGTTCATGAAGTTCCGCCGGAAGTGGTCGCGCCAGCTCAGGAAGAAATACACCAGGAACGGCACGAACGACGCCATCAGCAGCGAACTGGTGTACTTGTCCAGCCATTCATAGACGGCGCTCACCAGCGGACTTTCGTCCTGCCGGATCCTCACCTCCTGAACCGGCGGCGGCATCACCGGATCCACCGGACGCTGCCGCGATTTGCTCCCCCGGACCACCTTCTTCGCCGCCTCGGCTGCTTCAGCGGCTTTGGCTGCCTGCTCGGCCTCCTCGCGCAGCCGCTTTGGAACCATCAGGTCCTGAGCCGCCTTCTCCACCTGCTCGATGCGGATCGTCGCCGTATCCATCAACTCGCCCACCCGCCGCGTGTAAACCGGCAGGTCCTCCCAGAGCCCAACCGCCTGCGACCAGGCCACCACCCCGCCCAGATACAGCACAAAGATCATCAACGCGGACGCGATGAAACTCGACAGCCCGCGCGGCAGCCTCAGCCGCATCATCAGGTTCACCAGCGGTTCCAGAATGAAGGCCAGCAGCACCGCGCTCACCAGCGCGATGAAGAACAGCCGTCCGATGTAGAGCACGCCGACGATGAGGATCAGCGCGCCCAGGATGGACACAACGCTCCGCGGCCGGGGCAGTTCGCCCCGCGTGCCTGCAGCCTCGATTTCGCCTGTGCTGGTTGCCAAGACTCCTCGCCCTTCACCCTCAGTCTATCAGCAAGCCTGTTTTGCCCAAATAGATTTACCCTGCCCCTCCGCCCTGCCGCGCCGGGCACGGCGCAATGCGCGCCTCAGGCTTCGGCCGAAGGGAGTTTTTTGCCGGTCTTGGGGTCGTGCTTGATCCAGAAATCACGCAGCTTTTCGTAGGTTTCCACAAAACCGTCGCGCAGGTCGCGCGGCGCCAGATAAGTGAGCACATGCGAGGCGTCGATGAAATACGGGGCGATCCTTGAATTTGCGATTGCCTCGGGCAGCGGCTTGAATGGAAAGGCCGTGATCGCCATCACCAGCACCACGCCCACCAGCGCCGCCTTCAACGCGCCGAAGCCCGCGCCCAGCGCCCGGTCCAGCCAGCCCAGCCCGGTGGCCTTCATCACCTTCGACAAGCCCCATCCGGCGATGCCGCCCAGAATCTGAATCCCGACAAAGACGATCAGGAAGCCCAGCAGCTTCGCCACCGCCGGCTTGCTCACATAGGGCAGCAGGAACGAGCCGGCGGTGCCGTAAAACCAGATCCCCATCAGGATGCCGAGCAGCAGCGCAACAAGCCCGACAATCTGTCGCGTAAAGCCCTTCGCCACGCCTTCCACGATGAAGGCGGCGAGGAATATCAGAAGCAGGAAATCAAGCCAGTTCACAGCGCCTTTCCAGTCAGCCGGGTGTAGGCGTCCAGGTACTTGCCCCGAGTGCCGGCCACCACGTCATCAGGAAGTACGGGAGCCGGCGGCTGTTTGTTCCAGGTGAGTGTCTCCAGATAGTCGCGGACATACTGTTTGTCGAACGACGGCTGAGCGCCGCCGGCCTTGTATTCAGCCGCCGGCCAGAACCGCGATGAATCCGGCGTCAGCACCTCGTCGCCCAGCGTCAGCACGCCGTCGATGAACCCGAATTCAAACTTAGTATCGGCGATGATGATGCCGCGGGTGAGCGCGTAATCGGCCGCCTTCTGATAGATCGCCAGCGTCAGGTCGCGCAGCCGCGAAGCCAGTTCCAGCCCGGCTTTTTCCGCGGCCACTTCGAAGCTGATGTTGATGTCGTGGCCGGTCTGTTCCTTGCTCGCGGGAGTGAAGATCGGTTCCGGAAGCTGCGAGCTATCCACAAGCCCGGCCGGCAGTTGAATACCGCACACCGTGCCGTTGCTCTTGTACTCCTTCAAGCCCGAACCGGACAGATAGCCGCGGGCGACGCACTCGATATCCACCATCCGCGCCCGCCTCACCAGCATTGACCGGCCTTCGAGCTGGTCGCGGTACTGCCGCAACTCGGCCGGGTATTCATCCACCGACGCCGTGAGCAGGTGGTTCGGCACAATGTCCTTTAACATGTCGAACCAGAAAAGCGAGATCTGGGTCAGGATCCTGCCCTTGTCCGGAATTGGCGAACCGAGCACGCAATCAAACGCTGAGATGCGGTCGGTGGCGATCATCAGGAGCTTGTCCTCGCCCACCGTGTAGACGTCGCGTACTTTTCCGCGAGCCAGCAACGGGAGCGTGGGGATGTGGGATTCGGTCAGAGAATTCATGAGAGCCTCTTAACTGCAAACTGGATTCATGGCCGCACGGGGATCCGAATACACGAATGTACCCCGATCGCACCGGGCGTGCAAGAGCATGACGGCCCTAAGCCGGGCCTCGCCTGACGGGTGCGGACCCGCCGTTAGAACGTGATGCCGAGCATGAATTCGATCTGGTTGCGGCTGCTCCGGGTCCGCGCCGAATCGAACACCGGGTTCATCCAGTGGGTATAGCGCACCTGTGGCACGACGTTGATGCCCTTGGACGTTCGCCAGTCCCATCCCGCCCCGACAACCGCGCCCAGCACGTTCGCATTGGCCGGCTTGGCTGCCGTCGTGTCCACAGATCCGCCCTGGCCGGGCTGTTCGAGTTCTGTGTAAGTCCGGATGCTGGTGGCGTGGCGCAAAGCCCCGCCCACCTCGAAAAAGCCGCGGACGCGCCGCGACGCCGGGCCGTCATGGACACGCAGCGTGAACGGTAGGTCCCAGTAATCGGCCTTGGTCTGCTCGAAACCGGATGTGATCTTCCGCTCGTCCTCGATGGTGTCCAGATCGTCTTCACCCTCGGTGATCTCCAGGCCTGACCTGTAGCCTGCGCGACGGTACAGCACATCGAGGTTCAGCGACACGCGCCTGGAAATGTCGTAGCCGAACGTCAGGCCGAAGCCCAGCCGGTTGGAGATGTCGGTGGTGGCCGAAGAGGTGAATCTCCAGGGGATGGAGTCGAACGTGTTGAGCGACGCCTCATCGAACAGGTCCAGGAACTGGCCGCTGAATTTGACTCCGGCGCGCCAGTTCTTCACTTCTGGCTCGGGCGCCGGTTGCGCGGCGGCGGGCTGAGCCGCGGCCTGGGCGGACGCCGGAGCGCCGGACGGCTGCTGCGCCGGCAGTATCATCGCCGCCAGCAGTGCGGCCGGAAGGAGTTTGTGAGCGATAGAGGTCAACTTGACTGCTCCTCTTCTAGAATGTGAACCGCAGGCCAACCTGGACGGTCCGGGGGCTGCCGATCCGGTACATCGAGCCGGCGCCGCCGCCGCCGGCCAGGTTCAGAGTCCTGGTGGCGTAGCCGAAGATCGGACTGGCGAGATTGGCGCCTTCCTGGGTCGACGGGTTGGCGAAGTTGGCGGTGTTGAAAATGTTGAACGCCTGGACGAAAACCTGGGCCCTGCTGCGCTCTCCGAGTTGGAGTTGCTTGCGCAGGGATACATCAAGCTGTATCGCTTTGAAGCCGCGGATGGCGTTACGGCCCAGGTTGCCCTGGGCGAAGCCTTCCGGCGTGGTGAAGGCATCGGGGTTTAGGCGGCGGCCCCCGGGAGCGCTTGAATCGTCCAGCCAGACGGGCAAGCCGTTATAATCCGGCCGCACCTGAGCAAACGCGCCGCCGAAGCCGGTCTCGGTGTCGCTCTCGAACTCTGAGAGGCTGAGGACGTCCATCGGCATTGCCGTGCGGGCGAACAGGACCGAGTCCACCCACCAGTCGCCGAGAATCAGCCGGGCCGCGCCCTGCTTCACACCGGGCAGCCGGTAGCTGGCCGAGGCAGCAAGGTTGTGGCGGACGTCGAAATCGGAAGCGCCGCGCTCGTCGGCGAGAATCGTGGCGAAGCCGCCGCGGCTGGAATCGGCCGGTTGCGTGTCGATCGCGGAACTATAGGTGTAGCTCACCTGCGTCAACAGGTCCGACGAGAACCGGCGCCGATACTGGATCTGCGCGGCGTGATAGTCGGAGTTGGCGCCGTTGGTGGTCAACCGCAGGAAGTCGTAATCCGAGGTGAACGCGGCCTGGGTCTCAGTGAGCATCAGCTTACGGCCTTGTGTGCCGATGTAGGACATCGTCAGGGTCTGCTTGTGGGCGATGGTCTGTTCGAGGCTGATGTTCCACTGCGTGGACCGCGGCGACTGCAGCAGCGGGTCAGAGACGCTCAACTGGCCGTAGGGCCGGGTCGCGGGCAGCGCCGGCGGCACGATGCTGGCGGCGGTGAGTGGAAACGCCGCCAATGAGAGGTTGCGCTGGCTCGAATAAGGCACGCCGTTGAAGGTGGACATTGTGGTCCCATAGCCGAGGTCGTAGAACACGCCAACGCCCATGCGCAGCACGGCCTCCCAGCCGGGCGCGTTTTCAAGTTGGTGCACCATGCCGAAGCGCGGTCCGATGTCGGCCCAGCGGGTCTTGTACAGCGGACTGAAGCGCGTGACGCTCGAGCCATCCGAACCCAGCGCGAACGGCGGCGAGCCGCTGCGCACGTCGGGCGCGGGGTTGACGTCCCAGCGGAAACCATAGGTGACCGTGGTCTTGTCGTCGGCCTTCCAATTGTCCTGGAAGAAGAACGAGAAGTTATTCAGCACCGGTTCGACGCGGGTGATGTTTGAGGTCACCGTGGCGGCGGTGGCGATTCCCGACAACAGCGCGCCGCCGGAACCGGACAGGCCGTTGAAGGTGATCTCCGCGGCGTAGGGCCGTTGGAAGTAAGTCGGGCTGGTGCGGCGGAAGTCGACGCCGGTCTTGATCGTGTGGGCTCCCTTGATGGAAGTCAGGTTGTTGACGATGTTCCACTGCATCTGCCCGGTCTTGGCGCCCCCGGAAGCCGAGTAGCCCGCCAGGCCGAGCACGCCCAGCCGGTACTCGGCCGTGCCGGCGGTAATCCCGGCAGGGTAGATGAGCGATGCGCTGAGCGGCGTGGCGCCGCCGAAGGTGTCCGAGGTGACGCTGGTGGTCAAGTCGTTCTGCGAGAAACCGAAACGCAGGTCATTCGAGGTCCGGCCCGTGGGAGTCCAGGTGAGCGCTGCCACCGCGGCCCAGGGCTTGTTGTCGGCGTCGGTAATGACGTTAGCCGTGGTCAGGTCGTCGCCGCGATAGGTGCGCTGCGAGGGCATCCAACCGGCGCGGATGAAGCCTTGGAGCTTCTCCGAGAACGAATGATCGACGCGCAGGCTGGCCGAATCGGCGTCAAACGGGTTTGTGAAGGAAGAAGCGAAAATCCCCACGCCGGAAAGCGTCGAGGTCCGGTTAGGAAGCGGGAACGCATCCAGATACGGCCTCAGCGCGGCGGAGGCCGAAGTGCGGCTGGCGGCGTCGGGGACGTAGTTCAACGATGTCTCCGGATGCGAGGAGCGAAGCCCTTCGTAGGCGGCGAAGAAGTAAGTCGAGTTGCGGACGATCGGCCCGCCGATGGAAGCGCCGTAGTTCTTGTGCTCCATTTTGCCGCTGCTGAGACCGTAGCGGGTTGCGAACCAGTCGGGCTTCGTCATGCCGTCGAGGCCGTAGTTCATGAAGAACGATCCGTGCCAGAGGTTGGTGCCGGCCCGGGAGGTGAGCGAGACTTGCGCGCCTGGGGTGCGGCCGAATTCCGGAGAGAAGGTCGA
>JACZKS010000146.1 GCA_014859895.1 Rhodospirillales bacterium | reverse complement strand
CCCAGCCGGGCGCTGGCGGCGACCGGCTCGGCGGCGCCGGTGGTGCGCCTGCCCGGCTGGGCCAAGACCGTCGAGGAGAAGGCCTCGGCGCTCGGCACCCCCATCGGGGCCATCGTGGACTCGCTGGTTTTTATGGTGGGCGAGCGGCCGGCCCTGGTGCTGCTGGCAGGCGACAGGCAGTGCAAGGCCGACGCGCTGCCGCGCACGCTCAACCTCGAAGGCGAGGCCAGGCCGGCGGAAGCCGCCGAAGCGAAACGGGCGACGGGTTTTGCGCCGGGCGGCATTTCCCCCGTCGGGCTCGGCCAGCCGTTGCCGATCGCCATCGACGTCAGCCTCAAGCGTTTCGCCACGCTCTATGTGCCGGCCGGCGACGCCAGCCACGTTTTCGCGGCGACGATGGAGGAGTTGAAAGCCCTGACAGGGGGCATCGTCAGCTACGCCATCGCCGAGGGCGAGGCCTTCCGGCCGGAGCGCCCGATGCAAAGGCCGTTTGACAGGCCGGACGGCCTTTTGTAGAACGGGACGCCCGCGAGGCTTCGCGCCCGGCGGGTGACGACGAGAAGACGGCATATCCCGGCGGAGCGGCTGGACGCGGCATCGCGTCCAGCATATTCGTTGGACCCCCTGGAGAGGTGGGTGAGTGGCTTAAACCAGCGGTTTGCTAAACCGTCGTGCTCTTAACGGGGCACCGGGGGTTCGAATCCCCCCCTCTCCGCCACATTTCAAACACCCAAAAAACCGCGGAATTCCACCGCGGCGAGACACTTCCGAGGGGCGCTGTGCCCCATATCTGTGTACCAGGCAAGGCCCTCCGCGCGGATCTGTGAAGCGCGCGATGGTTTTGAATATTTTACAATTGGGTTTTGAATTAGCTGATTTCCGGTAGCTGGCAAAATAACATCGAAAAATCCGATTTTTTGAGGGGCGTTTTATGCCTCTTTAAATCCGCCCTCTGATAGCCCGCGCCGCCGCCCGGAGAGGGTCTTCAAACTGGGTGTAGGCCACCCCTCTTTGACGGCAATGGGCTTGAGCCGATCCCGAATTGCCTCGATCGATAAGCTTGGTTCCATCGTAAAGAGAGCGTCGGCAGCCGCCCCGAGTAGGGGGTAACGGCCAAAAAAAGATCGTCTGGAGTGGTGGCTAGGTGCCGGGGCCGGTGCTCTGGTTTTTTCCCGAAGCTTCTTCAACATGCGGCCGATCGTTCGTGCCGGCGGCATTGGCCACCCCTTTTCTCGGGCCGTGGCTTCGATGCGGTCCCTGATCTGCTCGGCAGAGAGGTCCGTGTCGGCCGTCCAGAGCCCGCAAACCATCGCCCCCAATTCAGGATACTTGGACCATGTCGACGTAGTGCGGCCACGGTAGCGGTCTCCGAGTCCTTCCTCGCCGCGCTCCTTGAACGCCCGCCACCATCCCCACACGCTGCTCTTGCTGATCTCCGGCACCGCCGCCCGCTGATCGGGAGTGGCGAGAATGAGACCTGCGTTATAGTCGGCGACGAGCTGCGCGACGACGTCGGACGTTCCCCGTCCCCTGTAGGGGAAGATCCTCGCGTCCCCCAGGCGCTGGCGTAAAAGCTTGACGACAGCGGTGCGAGCTGCCTGGCGCACCTCAGCCTTGGATGTTCGGCTCATCGGCTCATTCACTCGTTGTCTTCATCCCGCCGCCCGTGATGATTACCTCCCCGACCCGGCCCCGGCTGCCTGCATCTTTGCCGATCGAGTAGGACGTTTCGACGGCCTCGATGGCAAAGCCGGCGAAGATCCGGCGCACCTCGGGGACGTCGTTGAGGGACAGTATAAACGACCCCTGAAGGGCCTTTAAGAGGTCTCTCAGGCGCTCGAAGTCATCTCGGCCGAAAAGATCGCGACCATAGTCCCCTTCGCAGCCCCAATAGGGCGGATCGAGGTAGAAGAGGGTCTCCGGGCGGTCGTAGCGGGAGATGAACTCGGCGTAGGGCAGGCACTCGATGGTGACGCCGGCCAGCCGTGTGTGCATGTCCTCCAGCAAGGGGCCGAGCTTGGTGATGTCGAAACGGCCGGGCCGGTCGGCCGAGACGCCGAAGTTGCGGCCGGAGATTTTGCCTCCGAACGCGTTGCGCTGTAGGTAGAGGAAGCGGGCAGCCCTCTCCAGGTCGGTCAGCGTGTCTGGACTGGTGGCCACCAAGCGCTCAAATTCGGCGCGTGTCGTGAGCTGAAACCGCATCATCTCCATGAACGGCACATAGTGGCGTTGCAGGATGCGGAAGAGGGTGGCCACCTCGCGCGACCAGTCGTTGATGACCTCGGCCCTGGGCGCCCAGCGGCGCTGGAAGAACACGCCGCCCATCCCCACGAACGGCTCGGCGTAGGTGGCGTGGGCAATCCCTTCGATCCGCTCGACGATCCGCCTGGCCAGGTTCCTCTTGCCACCTACGTAGGGGGCGACCGGCCTAGCCGCCGGCACGTTCCGCATCGACTCCATGATTCTCCATGACTATTCTCGCCCCGCCTGTGATCGCAGGTGGCGGGATGGCCGGAAATCGGCCGATGATGGTCATGCGGAGGAGACATCCGCGGTTCGAGGCGCGCCAACGCCTCGGCCCCCGCCGGCCGCCCGGCGGGAGAGCATCTCACTTCCTCGGCAGCTCAGCGCCGACCTCGGTTCTGAAGCCGCCGGCGTCGATCGTGTGGGTGACGGTGTTGGCAACCCAGCGGGTTGGGATGGCGGGATGAAAACCGGTCAGGTTGATCGGGCTTTCTGCCTGGATCTCTGGATTGCCGATGACCGTCAATTGAAGAGTTGCCTGCCCGCGCTCGAAGGCGGCGAGCTTAGCCTCTGCGGCCGCCAGTGCCGCCGCCTCATCTGGGTAGCTGTGGCGCAACCGGTAGACCAACTGGCCGTCTCCGGCCCTGGCCACCTTCAGCTGGGCATCCCCCAAGTCCTGCCATTCGGCCTCGACCGCGTCGTATTTGCCGCGATCCTTCGCCGAATAGGACCACTGGAGCACGTCATCCTTGAAGGTCACAGCTATGGAAGGCGCGCTCTTGCCGGTCGCGGTCTTCGATTCGCCGCGCGGAACGAAGATGAGATGGCCGCCAGCCGGCTTGGCGATCGCTCCGTAGTCCTGGGAAAGGCGCGTGAGGAGATGGGCATCGCTCTCCTCGGTCTGGTCGACGTGGGCAACAACGACATTGGCCAGCTCGGCCGCAATGGACGCCTCGTAGTTGTTGTCGGCGGCAATTCGCCGGACCATGTCCCCGAGCGTGACAGCATGCCAGGAGCGGCTGCGCGGCGCCTTGAGCGACGTCATCCACCTGGCGGCTTTGGCTTTGATGGTCACCACGTCGGGCGGACCGGACAGGCCGACATCGTCTACGGTGTAGAGGCCCATGGGCATCAACCGCTTGCCCTCATAGCCGAGCGCCACGGTCATGTCGCGGGTCGACGGCGGCAACCTCAGATGGCCGCCCTGCGAGTCGGGACGATTATCGAGGCGGATCTCAACGGCGTCGCTCTGGATTCCCGCCTCATCTGTAATTTTGAGGAACAACAACCGGTCCGCGATTTTCGCGGTGATGTCATTGCCGCTGACCCTTATAATGAAGACCGGCTTCATCGTGTAGCCCACCCAGTTTCATCGGAGGACTGACTATGCGTCGCGCCTTCCTTGTCGTTCTTGGACTTCAGTTCGTCGCAGGGCCGGCGCTGGCCGAGGACAACGTCAAGATGAGCTGCTCGGAATATGCGCGACTCACGGGGAACAACCTGTGTGACATGATGCCCGAGGTAAAGCTCACCAAGGCCGATCATGACAAGCTGATGCGCGCCGATAAGAAGAAGAAATGCTTGGCGGTCCTTGAACAAAAATACGGCCACTGCCCCAATTTTCACTCGTTCTGGACGGCTAAAGATGACCCGCCGGAATGCATAGGCCACACAGAGGCCGAGTGCGATCAGCCAGACGGCAAGCCGAAGCCACAGATTGAAAAGTCCGCGGGCCGCCTCTGGGAGTAGACCCCGCTTCACGTCCACAACCTCCCCGACTCGGATTCCTGCACCTCTGGTTCCGTCAGCGCCGGCAGTTCGATGACGACTCCGGCCGGCATGAGCGGGCCGTAGTCGGCTAGGTGCGGGTTGGCCTCCATCACCGCCTCGACGGCGCCGGACTGGCGGCCGTAGAACTTCCAGCAGATCCGGTCGAGCATGTCGCCCTCGCGGGTCAGGTATTGGGCCATCAGGCATCCTCCCCGTAGGCCGAGAGCGAGAGGCGGAACTCGATCTTTCGCGGCGCGCCATTGGCCATCGGCACGGTGTGAGTCTCCTCAAGCCGCTCGATCACCCACTGGCCCCACACGTTGCCGTAGCCGTCGGCGAGCAGAAGAGGCTCGCCCTTGTCCGCTTCGGCTCGCATGGCCGGAATCTGGCCGAGCCCGCCCTTGTAGTGGGGATAGATGATGCCCTCGATCTCGACCTCGCTCTTGCCTGGGCCCGTGAACTGGCCGGCAGGTTTGCGGCCGATACGGTCCTGGAAGATCCAGCGCCAGGTGTCCGATCGGCGCAGGCGCTGGTAGGCCGCCGTCGTCATCGAGAAGCGGTAGCCTCCGAGGGCCAGCATCACGTCACTCATGGAGCGCTTCCTCCCGCTGCTCGGTTAGCAGGCGCTGGATGCGCCGGGCGATCGCCTCTTCGTTCATGCCGGCCGAGGGGTTGACGGTGATGTTGACCGTCTGATTGGCCACGCCGGCCCGGCCGCCGGCGGCCGTCGCTGCCTCCTGCCCGGACTCCTTTCCCTTGCCGCCGAACAGGCCGCCGAGCCAGCCGCCCAGGCCCTCGCCGGCGAAGCTGCCGATGAGCCCGCCGGCCAAGCCGCCGATCGCCGTGCCGATCACCGGCACCACCGACCCCAGGGCGGCTC
>JACZKS010000145.1 GCA_014859895.1 Rhodospirillales bacterium | reverse complement strand
GCCTTCCACAGCGCGTCGACGTCGGCCTGCCCGGCCTCGTCGGCGGTGAGGTCGCGGCGGCGCGCGGCGCCGCGTCGGCCTTGTCCCGCCTGTCCTTGCGCGCCGTCTCGATGGACTTCGACAGCCGGGAGGCCGCGTCGGGGTGGCCCTCGAACATCCCGGCCTGGGTGTCCCTCTCCAGGTCGGCGAAACCATACGTGTTCTCGCCAATGCTCTTCTCGACGGCGGCAAGCCGTTTGGCGCTCTCCACCTTCGCCCGGGTCGTTGCCGCCGCCTTGGCCGCCGCGTCGGCTTCCCGCGCGTCGTCGAGATGGGCCTGGAGAGCGCGCGCGATGGGGGCGCGTTCGGCCTCGGCCAGCGTCCCGCCGCCACCGGCCGCGAAGTCTTCGGCAAACCGGGCGGCCCCCTCCAGGCCGTTGTCCTTCAGCGCGCGGTCGAAGCGCCCCAGCGCCACCTGGGTGGCCACCCCCGATTGGAAGTCCGCCCGCGCCTTGGCCTTCTCCTCCGGCGCAAGGTCGGTGCGCGCCGATACCGCCGCCTCGAAGCGGCGCAGGGTCTCGGCCAGCCCGGCCGCGTCGTCGTCATGCGCCGCCGTCGCCGCCCGCGCCGTATAGGTGTCGGCGGCGGTGCGCAGGCCGGCGTTGGTCTCGTCCTCGATCCGGGTGCGGATGGTGGCGGCGATGCGGGGAACGTAGAGGGCCTTGCGGCGGTCGAACTCGGCCTCGGCGATCGGCTTCCACGAGGGGGCCAGGTTGTCGAGCGCGCTGGACCTCAAGTTCCGCCAATCGGACTCGAAGGCTTCGAGGTCGGCCTCGTTCTTGGCATAGATGCGCTCGGCCATGTCGCCGAACTGCACGTCCTTGCCGGCGCCGTAGGCGGTCTCAAGGGCGGCATTGAGGGCGAGGTCACGGTTGGCGGGATCGGCCCGCGCCATCGCCTCGGCATCGGTCGGCATGTCGGCCAATTGCTCCTGCCAGGACGCCGGTGCCTCGGCCGGGACCGCCGCGCCGGCCATCTGGCCCAGGGCCTCGAAGATCTTGGGCACGATGGCGCCGGCCGGCTCGACCTCGGGCAGCCTGCCGGTGTCGACCTTGAGCAGCGAGGCGGTCGGCCCCAGGGTCTGGAACCGCCGGGTGTAGGCCGGCACTATTTGCCGCCGACTTTCCACAATATCTGGAATATCTTGCGAAGTTCCCCAATACGATTGTCAAAAATGTCGACCGCCTTCACGAACTTGCCCGTCTTCCCCAGGCTGTCGCGATAGCCGTAACGCATGAATCCAGAACTGTCCTCCAAGTCCTTGACGTTCTCATCTGGGTCACGATCGCGACCGTATAGAACGATCTTCTCGAGAGCAAAACGTACCCCATTCATGCCGGGGAAACGCCCCAGACGTTCCATCCGCTCGACAAGCTCCGCGGGGTTTTTGATCTTACCCATCGCGACGTCGCGATAGAGCAAGACGAAATCAGGATCGAGCCCATAGCGGGGCGCCGACTGGCGGATCAGATCTTCGTCGGCCTTCAGGTGATCACGCAGAAAGGCGATCGCGCCGGGGGAAGTGGCCCCGACCTCTTCGGATGTCCGGTTAGCCACGGCGTAGCGTTCGGTGTCGCTATCGACCGGCGCCGGTGTACCCGCGCCGTCGCCCGGCACCTCGCTTCCGACAATGGCTGAGGGCCGCAGGGGACGCGTTTCGATGTCCTGCGTCGGGACAACACGCGCACGGTTCTCGGCCATGGCCTTGAAGGTTGCTTCCACCTCGTCGAACTTGTCTATTTCCAACTGACGCCGCCGAATGGACCTGGCTAGTCGGGCCGGGGCGCCGGGAAGGCCTTCGAACATGCCGGCCTGGGTATCGCGCTCCAGATCTTCCTCGTCATACTTATTGTCGGCGATAGCCTTCTCTACGGCAGCGAGGCGTTGCTCACTTTCCGGTTCCGCCTGCGCCGCGTTATCGGCCTGGGCCGCCAGCGTGTCGTCGCCCGTGCCGCCGGCCAGCACGACATCACTCACGCCCTCCAGTGCCTTGTCGGTGTCCTCCGTGGCGCTCTCGGCGGTGTGGCCCTGCTCGATCCGTTTGGCGATGCGCGTCGCCTCCTGGCGCAGTTGCGCCGGCAGCGTCTCGGCGGCGGCGGGGGCTGCCTTGATGAGGTCGACGAGGGCGCGGGCCTGTTCGGCCCGCTTCTCGGGCGTGCCG
>JACZKS010000016.1 GCA_014859895.1 Rhodospirillales bacterium | reverse complement strand
CCTCCTACGCTCGAAGAGATTCGAGGGAGTCGTTAGACGATGCCCGAAGTCCGGTCTTTAGCGGTCTGGGTCGGCCCCCGCAAGGTGGGGACGGTTGAGCGGATCGAGGAATACGTCTTTTCGTACCATCCCGATGCATCGCCGTCCGATGCGGTCGCTCTGACCATGCCGGTCCGGCTCAAGAGCTGGGAGAGCCGCGACCTCCATCCTGTCTTCCAAATGAATCTTCCGGAAGGAGCACTGCTGATTGCCGTGCGGAATGCGATCGCAAAGGTCGCCGGAACGGACGACCTGACGGTCCTGCGAGTCGTCGGCGGGAATACGATCGGAAGAAATCGTTTCTCTCGCTTGGAAGACGACACACCGACGTTCCCGTCAGAGCCTGAATCGCTCGAGGAGATTCTTTCCTTCCCTGACGCACTTGAGCTATTCAACGAACTCGTGGCCCGCTACGCCCTCCGGTCTGGTGTTTCCGGCGTCCAGCCGAAGGTCCTTCTCCCGGCAACAGAGCGAGCGACAGCCGTTTCGTCAGGCTTCATCGTCAAATCATGGGGAGCCGAATATCCACAGCTCGGAGCAAATGAATTTTTCTGCATGACAGCAGCTCAGAAGGCGGGACTGACGACTCCCGAGTGTCATCTTTCGGAGAACGGTGGCCTTTTTGTAATGAAGCGGTTCGATATCGGCGCTGGTGGGGTGTCGTGTGGCTTCGAGGATTTTTGCTCCTTGCTGGGGTTGGGGACTGACGGTAAATATAATAGCAGCTATGAGAAGGCGGCAAAGACGATCGACGCCTTTGTATCGCCGGAATATCGGGTCGAGGCGAGGGAGAGATTCTTCGGGGCGCTGGTTCTTTCCGTGGCCGTCCGTAACGGCGACGGGCACCTGAAGAACTTTGGCGTTCTGTATGATGATGCGAAAGGATCGGTCCGGCTTACGCCCGTTTATGACATCGTAACAACGACCGCGTATCTGAAGAATGATGTTCCGGCACTGACGATCGAGGGACGAAAAATATGGTGGACTCGAAAAACGCTCGAGAAGTTCGCAATCGTCCACCTTTCGATTGCGCCGGCGAAGGCACGCGAGATTATCGACCGCGTTGTGGATGCGGTCGAGGAGATGCGGGAAGCGGTGCGACGTTATATGGCGGATCATCCCTCATTCATGCCGGTTGGAGATGGGATGCTCGCAGCGTGGCGGGAAGGGGTAGACGGACTTGCGGTGCACCAGAAGAAGTTGCCCTAATGGGAGAGTTGGCCCGATTCTGGCCATAAAATGGCTCGTTAATTTTTCCCTCTCAATAGTTTCCGCAGCCTCCTCAGTCTTGACATTGGTTAACGTGTGAGTTAACCTTCCCCCATGGGCAAGATCGCCCGGTTCTATAAGGCCGAAGACGGCAAGACGCCGGTTAAGGAATTCCTGGACTCGCTTCCGGGCAAGGTTGCCCAGAAAGTTTCATGGGTCCTCATGCTGGCCGAGGAACTGGACGTTCTGCCCGCGACCTACTTCAAGAAGCTGGTCGGTTCGGACGACATTTGGGAGTGCAGGACGCAGTTCGGTTCCAACGAGTACCGGATCCTCTGTTTCCACGCTGGTGGCTCGGTCCTGGTGCTTACGAATGGGTTCGTAAAGAAGACACAGAAGACACCGGCGAAAGAAATCGAGAGAGCAGAAGCCTGCAAGCGGGATTATTTGAGGAGGCACAAGCGCCATGAGTGACCT
>JACZKS010000144.1 GCA_014859895.1 Rhodospirillales bacterium | reverse complement strand
GTAGCTCGTCAGGCTCATAACCTGAAGGTCAGAGGTTCAAATCCTCTCCCCGCAACCAGATTCAATCGCAATAGGCCCTCCGGCGAATACCGCGAGGGCCTTTTGCTTGCCGAACAAAGATGGAGGATGCCCGGCGAGGTCGCCCTGGAGATCGACTTTGAGCGTGCCATCCACAGGAACCAGGACGATCGCCTCGATCAGGGAACGGATCAGTTCGCAGGCTTCCGTACGGGTGTCTTCGCTACCCAAGGCCTCAGTCAGGTCGGCGACCTTGCGCCGGTAGAGCTGGGCCAAACCGGGGTGGATGAGCGGCTTTTCTTCCGGGGCTGTAGCGCGACAATCTGGATGAGAATCTGGTGCCGCGGCGGAAGCGATGATTGCGGCATTGATTGTCGCGCCCTTCTCATCCAGATTGTCGCGCTACACTTCCGTGAACCGACTGCGCTTCATTCGTCCGTCTCCTCGTTTTGCGACGGACTCTACCCATTCTTGGAGGAATTTTCCGGTCTCACGTCACAACGTCCGCTGTTGGAAAACTGCGTTAACCTTTGGCAACTCCGCCACGGGCGCGGAGTTGCCATCCCGCTTAGACGTAGTTAACGGGTCATGAGCCGACGCGCGACGTTAAGCTGCGGCGTGGCTATCCCTGCAGCCGATCCTCTTCAGGCCGGCCAGCCCCAGCAAGCACGCTCCAGCAGATTCTCGACGATGTCGATCTCGACCGGGCTGGCGAGAAGATCGATGGGTCGCAACCCGCGTACGCTGGCGCGGGGTGTCGTCATCCAGTTCTCGGCCCTCTCCTGCGAACCGAGGGCCGTCGTCGCCTTCGCCACTATATAGGCAAAGGTCCATAGCCGTTCGCTCTGCTTCCTTCGGAGGGTCATCTCTGGGATGTTCAGCCGGCGCTGGAGAGTGCGACGGCTCATTCCCAAGGCTTCCGAGATCGCCGCCGACGTGGTGACGATGAGACTGTCGACGAAATGCTGAAGAGCCGTGCCCGGCAGCCCTTGCAGCAGGATTTCGTGCACGTCCAACCATTCGCGCAATGGATGCCCGAGAACCGTTGGGCCTCCCAGCAACCCCGCCGCCCGCCGGATGTCCGCGGCCGTGTCAGCCTTTGTCTCAGTCATCACGATAAACATCCCCCTGGTTTCTGGAAGCGGCGTTTCCGGTCATGAATTGCATTGCGGTGTGCGCCGGGATCGCAGGCCTATCGAATCGTCTGAAGCCGGACAGGCCGTGGAGAGCGAGAAGGGCAAGCCAGGTGCCCGCATCAGTCAGGAGCGCGTACCGTTCATCCGGGCACCGGCAGCGAGCGCCCGGACGAGTGCGGCCTTGACGACGCGCAACGACCGGCCGTGCCCGAAGGCGTCGGCGAGTGCCCGGCGGGCGGCAATGTCGATCTCCGGGAGGACTCGGGGATCGATGCCGAGTTCGGCCGCGATGTCGGCGCGCATGCCTTCGAGGATGCCCTCGATGGCATCGGGGCCAGGCAGGCCAACCCAGGCGATCGCCACCCGCGACAAAAGCGGCCGGCTGATCGGATCCAGCGTATTGGCGGTCAAAACCAACGACACGCCGGACAAATCGCAATGGGCCTGCAAACATTCGTCGAACCACCGCCTGGCCGTTTCCGGCTCGAGCATGCCAAGCAGGGTTCGTCGGATGTCGCCGTTCCGGTCAGAGCCGCCGGCCTTGTCAATCTCATCAACAATGATCAAAGGGTTGGCGGCGCCGCAGGCCGCCATCAGGCGGAGAACGCCGCTCGGTTCGTGGTTGCTCCAGCCATGCGCCGTCCCCGCCAGGTCGCGGTCGTCGGAACTTCCACCAGCGCCGATCAGGCGGTGGCCGGCGCCGATGATCTCGGCGAGGCGGCTGGCGAAGCGGCTCTTCCCCGATCCCGGCGGACCAACGAGCAGAAGGGGGCGAATGCGGATCCACGGCTACGTGGCGAGACCGCAGAGCACCAAGTCGTCGGCGATGCGATCGATGGCTGTCTCCATCCAGGGAAACTCGCGGTGAAGCTGCTCGATGATGCTGGAAGGATCCCGGTCCCCGCCGACCAGGGGGACAGGCTGCGCCAGCGCTCGGAAAGCCTCCATCTCAGTGTTGCCTCGCTCGAACGCCCATCGCCCGATGATGACGCGGGTCGGACCGGCATGGAGCGAGGGCTGCCGCAGTTCGCTCGCCATCGCAGAAGGCAGGGACCCCAGTTCCGGATCCATCTGCCACACCGACGGCACCCCATTGAGCCAATCGCATGCCAGCGACCGTATGGCCGTGACACGCCTTTTCGAAGTTGCGTCCTTTGGACCTGCCATGCGCTCGAGCATCTTTGCCCGGCCGGCCAATGCACAGGCGAGCATCAGGGCGCCCGTCACCGACCCGCGCTGGGCGGCCCGCCACAGCCACGTGCAGGCTGGATTGTTGGAAAAATGCCTGTTCTTCTCATCAAAGGACAGCCGGGCCAGAGCCAGGGAGGCCCGCGCCGAGTCCTGGCGACCCTCTTCGGTGCCATCGATGGCGATCACTCGCGGCGGCTCCAGACGACCATCGAGCGGCAGGTGTCCGAGCAGGGCCAGGATGTTCTCCGCGTCGGCGGTTGTGTGGGCGTATGGGTGGAGGCTCGACCAGAGTGGAAGATCCTCGGTTTTCTCCGTGGCGGGAGAGCCCGGCAAGCGCGGTTTCGTATCCATGTATCAATTCCTTGATGAGGGGCTCCCGAGCCGCCATACCGGGAGCTATCCCAGACGAAGGTCATGTGTTCGGGGTGGGCCGAACGTCGGCGGCCGGGGAATTCCTGTTGGAGTTTAGGAGCAGAAAGCCCAGACGTTGGCGCATTGAACGATGGGCGCCGACATGGCGATCCAGGCGTCAGCCCCGATCTTTCGGGAGACGATGTGATGGCGCGGATTTAAGAGCGGCCGGCTGGGCGTCAAAATCTTCGCCAATTGCTCGGCGAAGACAGTGAGCTGCTCAAGCTAGGCCCACTGACCGCGATGTCGCTGACATCCGGAAGCGTCCTTCAACGAGATCGGCGTGGCCTCGTGTTCTGAGTAGGAATTGGTCGCCATCTCCCTTTTTCCTTTCGGCCTCAAGGGACCGGTCCATTCCGGCACCCCCAGAAGGGAAGGGCGCCGAGATGCATCGGAACCTGTTCGCCTGTTTCGTTGGTGGTTGGCATGCGTGGCTTGCCGCGCGACCCTCTCGATGGCTTCGAGGAGATGGGGCATGGCCCCACGGTCCGCCGGAGGCGATTGCTAAATCCCGGGAGCAGCGATCTGACATCGAGGAGGTGCCCCCCCGCACATGAATGGCGAATTCGCGACCGAGCCAGCTGGCCAGCGGCGCGCCACTGTGCCGACTCTTGTGCCGGCACGTTCCGCGGTTGTCGCGGTTACAGCGCGTCCAGCAGCGGGCAAAAAGCCTTGATTTCTGCGGTTTTTAGCCTGGTTTGCCAAGAACAGCCATGATCGGACAGAGAATTGCTAAACCCTCGTGCTCTTAACGGGGCACCGGGGGTTCCAATCCCCCTCTCTACTGGAGTGATTTCTCAAAGGATCATCCACCGCGGCGGCCATTGATGGAGCGGGCGGCGAAGTCGAGCTGCAGGTGGTAGTTCCTGATAGCAGTCGAGGCCTCCTCGCCGGCGGCCCTGACGGAACTGACCAGCGGTTCCTGGTCTTCGGGGCGATAGTCGGCGGTCCTGAAGGCGACGCCGATGCTGCCCAGCACCAGCCCCCGGCGGCTGAAGATTGGTGCCGCGATGCCGCAGATGCCGGTGTAGGCCTCGCCGCATGTCATGTGGAAGCCGTCCTTGCGGATGGCCAGCAGGACTTGGCGAAAGGCCGTCCAATCGGCACCCAGGCCGGCGGCGGCGATCTCGGGCCGGCTGGAGGCATAGAGCTGCTTGAGCTGATGGGCGGGCAGATGGGAGAGAATGACCTTGGCTAGCGCTCCCCTGAACAGCGAGCGCCGGTGGCCGCGGCTGTGGAGGGTGTCCGGCGCACCGGGGACCAGATTGCGCCGTATGCACATGACCGAGTCGCTGTAGAGGCCGCACAGCAGGGTGGAGTGGCCGGTAGCGGAACTGAGATTGGTCATCGCCGCGCTCGCCGCATTGTAGAGCGGGTCGCATTCGCGGATCTGGCGGTCGAGCTCGAGGATGCGCGAGCCCAGCACGAAATGGCCGCTTTCGACCGGTGAAATCAGGCCCGCCCTCTGCAAGGCGCGGATGTAGCGATAGCATGTGGATCGCGACTGGCCAGTGTAGCGGGCGATTTCCTCGGCCGTCCAGATCGGCGCCTCGCGCGTGAACAGGTCGAGCAGGCCGAGCATCCGGGCAAGGCTGCCAGCGTCGCCCATCCGGCGCTCGGCACGACCGGCCGAATCCGGCGCTGTTTTCTGTGGCATGGTCCATCCTCGTCAGGGTTTTTGCCCACAATATACGAAAATCCCATATGTCAGGATAATAATAAAATCACTCCTCGGCGCTTCCCAGCCTAAAAACCGCTTTTCCAGAGCTGTATTAAAATTAATTCAACATGGTGGGATTTTCTTGTTTACCTCCGGCGGCGGCGTTTGTTATCGTTTTAAGCGTCGGTAGCGGTGTTGCAAAACAGGGAGCGCCATGACGACCCAGATCAAAAGCAGACCGATCGTACGCGCGCCGGCCGGAGCCTGCGACACCCACATGCATGTGTTCGGGCCGCGCGAGACCTATCCGCCCGCCACCGCCGAGCGCTACGTGGCGCCCTTCGCGCCGCTGGAAACCTATCTTGAGGAAATGGACGAGGTCGGCATCGAGCGCATCGTCGTCGTGCAGCCCAGCGCCTATGGCCTCGACAATTCCTGCGCGCTCGACACGCTCAAGCGCCTGGGCAAGTCGGGGCGCGGCATCATGCACCTTTCCGACCAGGTGACCGACGAGGAATTGCTGGCCTGGCATGGGTTGGGGGTCCGCGGCATCAGGATCAACACCTCGCCGATCCGTCCCTA
The DNA here is from genome assembly GCA_014859895.1 of Rhodospirillales bacterium. Classification (GTDB taxonomy): domain Bacteria; phylum Pseudomonadota; class Alphaproteobacteria; order Rhodospirillales; family Shumkoniaceae; genus Shumkonia. The sequence continues at coordinate 9,063 of JACZKS010000144.1, read as the reverse complement.
CGATCCGGCCTACGCCGAGGCGCTGCTGCCCAAGATCGCGCGGGTCGCCGAGCGGCTGGAGAGTCTGGGCTGGTGCATCGAGTTCCTGTGCCCCGGATGGCTGACCGAATACCTCCTGCCGGTGATGCGCCAGCTGCGGGTCGACTACATCCTCTGCCACATCGGCATGGTGAAGGCGTCCGAAGGCGTGGGGCAGCCTCTGTTCCGCGAAATCCTGCGCCTGACCGAAACCGGCCGCTGCTGGATCAAGCTGACCGGCCTCTACCGGTTCTCGACGCTTCCCGACTACGCCGATGCCGAGCCGTTCTTCCGGGCGCTGGCCGACGCCTCGCCGGAGCGGCTGATCTGGGGCTCGGACCATCCGCACCTCTCGTTTGCCGACCGCACGGACACCGTCGAGCTTTACAATTGTCTCTGCCGCTGGATCGAAGACGAGGCGACGCGACGGCGCGTCCTCGTCGACAACCCGGCGGCGCTGTTCGGGTTCGAGTGACATGGCCGGCAATCCCGCACGCATCGGCATCATCGTCCCCGCCAACAACACGACGATGGAGCCGGAAATCGCCCAGCTGGCGCCCTTCCCGGTCGCCCTTACGGTGGCCAGGGTGGTGCGCGGCCCGGGCCTGCTGACCCGGGCGGACCTGCCGGACTACAAGGCCAACGCCCGGGCCACCGCGAAGACCCTGATGGAGGTCCGCCCCGACGCCATATTCTACGGCTGTACGGCCGCCGGCTTCCTTGGTGGCCCCATGCTGGATACCGCCTTCACGACGGAACTGTCCTCGCTGTTCGGCGTGCCGGTGCTGTCAACCGCGCGGGCGATGGTGGAAATCCTGGAGCGCGAGGGGGCTCGGACGGTCGACGTCATTTCTCCCTACAGCGCCGAGGTCAACGACGCGCTGACCGCATTCATGGCCGATGCCGGAATCGCCGTGGCGCGGGTCGCCAGCCTGTCGGCGGCCAATGTCGACGCCCTCGGGCGGTTGACGGCGGAGGACGTGTACGCGCTCGCGGCGCGCCGGCCGACGGCGGACGCGCAGGCGGTGTTCATCGCCTGCTCGCAGTTGCCCACGGCCGGCATCCTGGCGCGCCTGCGCGGCGAATTGGGCATCCCCGTCTGGAGTTCGATCTCGGCCACCGCCGAACTGGGCTTTGCACGGGTCAAAGCTGCCGGCCGAGAAATTCCACAGGGAGACTGAAAGGGGAATGGAGGATCACATGAAAAAGTTCATTTTGCTCGCAAGCATCGCCTGCATCGCCGCTGCACCCGCCCTCTCCGCGGAGAAGGTGTCGTGGACCGGCTATACCGACCATCCAAACTCGATGACGCCTGAGTTCACTTTCCTCGAACAGATCGCCGCCGACGTCAGCAAGGCCACCGGCGGCGACTTCACCATCCGCATGCTGGTCGGCGGCAGTCTGCCAATCAAGGGCGCCGACGTCTGCCCGGCGATCGCCGACGGCGTCGTGCAGATGGGCGTCTGCGGCTCGGCGGCGGCCGGCTTCCTGCCGATCTACAACGTCGCCCGCATGCCGATGCTCTACGAGACGAAGGACGAGTTGTGGAAGGGTCTTAACGAAGTCGTTACGCCCTACCTGGACCGCGCGCTTGACAAGAAGGACGTCAAACTCCTGGCGATGTATTCCTACCCCTACCATTCGGTGTGGACGATCAACAAGCCGATCAGCAAGCTCTCGGAACTGAAGGGCATGAAGATCCGCACCATGACGCCGGCCCAGGCCATGCTGATGAAGGCCTACGGCGCCATCACCGTGACGCTGTCGACCGGCGACGTGGCCACTGCCATTCAGCAGGGCGTGATCGACGGCTACCTGACCGCCACCGGCGGCGCCGGCAAGTTGTGGATCGACTCGGTCAAGTACAATTACCGGACCCGCTTGAGTTGGGGACCCGGCATGGTGACCGCCAACAAGGCCGCGTTCGCCAAGCTGCCGCCCGCCTACCAGACGGCGCTGATCGATGCCTCGCGCAAGGCCTCGGTCTGGCTCACGGACACAATGTACGACGAGGAAGAGACGCTGACCGCGCAGTTTGTCAAGGAAAAGGGGCTGATCACCACGCCCTACGATGCCGCCGATGCCGCCGAGGCGCGCAAGATTTCCGAGGGCATCTGGGGCGAGCAGGCTGCCAAGATCGGCCCGGACGCCGTCTCCGCTCTCACGGAAGTGCGCGCCCTTCTGGGCAAGTAAACCCCTCCCTACCGGCCTGCCCCTGGCGGCAGGCCGGTTTCGGGCCCCTGGCGACTGCGAGAGACGAGATGGATCAGTTCGATCGAGTCGTTGACCGGATCATCAAGGTCTGCGTCGGCATTACCATGGTCGCCATCGTCCTGATGATGGTGATGATGACGGCCGAGAGCGTGCTGAGGTCGTTTTTCAGTTACTCTCTGATGATTGCCGACGAGTTTGCCGGGTATTTCCTGATGGTCGCCGTCTTCATGGGCGTCGGCTACTGCATGCGGTCGCACTCGCTGCTGCGGGTTACCATCCTTTACGATCGCCTGCCGATTCGGCTGCGCACAGGCATGCAGGTCGTCTTCGACCTGCTCTCGCTGGCGTTCACGCTGATCGTCATGCATCAGGTCGTTCGCGTCGTCATCAACAGCTACGTCGGCGGCACCCTGTCGATCTCGCAGGCCGAGATCCCGGTGTGGATCCCGCAGACGATCATGCCGATAGGCACCTCCATTCTCATTCTCGCCCTGGTCGCCGAGATTACCCGCAATACCCGAGCCTTCATGGCGCTCATGAAGGGTCATGTGCCGGATGACACCGGTCAACGTCACGAATCACACTGAGGTAGCGGGGGGACGGTCTCATGGGTGTCGGCGGCGATTTCGCGTTCTTTTTCGGCATGCTGTTCATTTTCCTGGCGCTTGGCCTGTGGGCGCCGTTCGCTATCGGCATTGCCGGCGCCATAGCCCTCTATCAGGCCGCCGGCCTGAACGCCTTCAAGGCGATCGGGCTGGTGAGCTGGGGGGCGACGACCAACTTCAATCTGACGGCCATCCCGCTGTTCATCCTGATGGCCGAGGTCATTTCCCACAGCGGCGTCAGCAAGCAGTTCTATGACGGCTTCGCGGTGATCCTGCGCCGAGTGCCGGGCGGATTGCTGCAGACCAACATCCTCGGCTGCGCCATCTTCGCCGCCATCAGCGGCGCGTCCGTCGCGACGTCGGCGTCCATGGGCGCGGTCGCCCTGCCCCAGCTCGAAGCCAAGAAATACGACCGCGGCATGTCGGCCGGCACGCTGGCCGCCGGCGGTACGCTGGGCATCCTGATCCCGCCCAGCCTTACCATGATCATCTACGGCTCTCTAACCGACACCTCGATCGCCAAGCTGTTCATGGCCGGACTGATCCCTGGCCTGCTGCTGGCCTCCATCTACGCCCTCTACGTCGCCGCGCGGAGCGCGTTCAACAAGAACCTGGCCCCGGTCAAGAACGAGCCGGCGAGCTGGGGCGAGGTCGGTCGCGCCGCGCTCAACCTCTTTCCCTTCCTGGGCCTGATGGTCACCATCCTGGGCAGCATCTATACCGGCATCGCGACGCCGACCGAAGCGGCCGCCGTCGGAAGCTCGTTGGCCATCCTGATGTGCGTGACGATGGGGAACCTGCGGTGGAAGGACTTCCTCGCTTCCCTGCGGGCGACGATGAGGGTGAGCTGCACCCTCGTCTTCATCATCATGTGCGCGTACATCTTTTCCTATGCCGTCGAACTGGCAGGCATCGGCACCGCCATCGTCGCCATGCTGCAGGGCTGGGGGCTCAGCCAGTTCGCCTTCCTCGCCGCCCTCCTGGTCATGTTCGCCATGCTGGGCTGCGTGATGGATGGCGCCGGCATGATCGTGCTCACGGTGCCGCTGCTGCAGGCGACGCTGCAGGCCTACAATATCGACTTCATCTGGTTTGGCGTGTTCATCGTGCTGCAGCTGGAACTGGGGATGCTGACGCCGCCGTTCGGCCTCAACCTGTTCGTCATCCACGGCATCTCGAAATGGCCGATGGAAACCATCATCAAGGGTGTGTTTCCCTATCACATCATCATCGTCGCCTACGTCTTCCTGATGATCGCCTTTCCGCAGATCGCCCTTTGGCTGCCATCGCAAATGTAAGTGGGATGGAGGGGCTCGGCATGAAAATCGCGGTACTCGACGACTATCAGGATGTGGCCTTTTCCATGGCCGATTGGTCGGCGGTGGAAAGGGACGCCGAGGTCACGGTGTTTGACCGGCACCTCGGACCCATCGACCAGGTGATCGAAGCCATCGCCGACTTCGAGGTCGTCTCGCTGATGCGCGAGCGCACGCCGTTTCCGCGCGAGATGTTCGAGCGGCTACCGAAGCTGAAGCTTCTTCTGACGTCGGGCCATTTCAACAGCGCCATCGACCTGGAGGCGGCGCGCGACCATGGCGTCACCGTCTGCGGCACCGACACCATCGGGCGCACCACCGTCGAGCAGACGTGGGCCCTGCTGATGGCGGCCGCCCGCAATGTCGCGCTCGAGGATCGGGCGATGCGCGAGGGGCGCTGGCAGGTCAGTCTCGGCCATACGTTGGAAGGCAAGACGCTGGGCCTTGTAGGACTTGGACGCCTGGGCCAGCAGGTGGCCGAGATCGCCCGGGTGTTCCGCATGAATCTGGTTGCCTGGAGCGCCAACCTTACCGCCGAACTGGCCGCCGAGCACGGCGCCCGCCTGGTCTCCAAGGAAGAGCTGTTCACCGTTTCCGACTTCGTCGGCATCCACCTGCGTTTGAGCGAGCGGACCCGCGGCCTGATCGCCAGGCAGGACTTGGCGCGCATGAAGCCGAGCGCCTGGATCATCAATACCGCCCGCGGCGAGATCATCGACCAGGCCGACCTCATCGACGCCCTGGAGAGGCGCAGGATCGGCGGCGCAGCCATGGACGTCTACGAAGTCGAGCCGCTGCCCGTCGACCACCCGTTCCGCAAGCTCCCCAACACCGTGCTGTCGCCGCACAAGGGGTTCGTCACCGAGGAAAGCTACCGCATCTTTTATGGCGAGACGGTCGAGAACATCCGCGCCTGGATGGACGGCAAGCCGATCCGCATCATCGAGAACAATACGCTGCGATCCAGCCTGGCCGCCCGGCCGGCGTGAGCGGCGAAACCGGAAGGACGAACACCGATGATTGATATCCGCAACCCCGCGCTCGACAGGATGCGTGCCGGCGAGGTAGCGCTTGGCATGACCGTCCGGCTGTGCCGGTCCGGCGACATCGCCAAGGTCGCCCGCACGTCGGGCCATGACTTCCTGTTCATCGACCTTCAGCACGGGGTGATGTCGCTCGACACCGCGGCGGAGATCTGCCTGGTCGCCTCTGGCTGCGGCGTGGCGCCGCTGGTCCGCGTCACCGGCTACGACAATCCGGAGGCGGCCAGGCTTCTTGACTGCGGCGCCATGGGCATCATCGTGCCCGACGTGAACACCGCCGAGGATGCCCGCAAGGCGGTGGCCAACTGCAAGTTCCCGCCGATCGGCCAGCGTTCCGTCTTCGCGTCCTATCCGCAGTTCGATTTTGCGGCCGTGCCCGTCGCCGACGCGACCCGGGCCATGAACGAGGCGCAGTTGCTTGTGTGCATGGTCGAGAGCCCTGAAGGCGTCGCCAACCTCGATGCCATCGCTACCGTCGAGGGCGTCGACGTCGTCCACATGGGCTGCAACGACCTGCTTTACAGTATGGGGCTGCCCGGCCAATTCGGGCATCCCGACGTGGTCGCGGCGATCGACCATCTGATCGCCTCGTGCGCCAGGCACGGCAAGTTCGCCGGAGTCGGCGGCGATCGCGACCCTGCGCGGCAGGCCGAGTACATCCGCAAAGGCGTCCGCTTCATGACGACGCAGTCCGACCTCGCGATGCTGATGGCGGAGGCGACCCGGCGGACCAAAACCCTCCGCGAGACACGCTGACCCGCCGCGGCACTCTGCTGTTGGGAGTGCCGGCCCATCGGGAACGTTGGCCTTGAATCGGATTCTCCCGAGTCCATTGAAGCCGTCTGTCCGCTTTCAGGCGCGGAACGGGCAAAGCGGACGCTGCCGTCGGACAGGCGGTCGGCAACGACTGGCGTACAGCGACCGGGGCAGCTAGTGAGTGCAATGTCCGCTGTCGAGAACCAACACTGACCTGCGGATCGTCCGAGGCCCTTTCGCGACAGCGCTGCACCCCATGGCGGACATACTGGCGCGAGCACCATAGACCGCAAAGCGGACGTCGGTCGACAGATCTGCTCGGAGCGAATCCCAAGTCGGGTTCGTCGGGTTAAATTGCCTGATCCAATTCAATGACAGCGGTCGAGCCCTCGGCTTCGAGGCGCCGCGCACCGTCCCGAACACTCTGATGGTGCGTGAATAACAGAACCTGATTCGTCTCGCCGAACCGCGCGAGGAGATCAAGCGTCGCACTGCTGCGGATATCATCGAAGTGCACGAGCAAATCGTCGGCGACGAACGGCAGCGGTTCGGCCGCCGTGGCGTAATTCTCGAGGCTGGCGAGCCGGAATGCTAGGAACAGCTGATCTCGCGTGCCATCACTCATCGCCGCGACCGAGACGCTGGCCCCAGACTGCCGTCTTCCCGGAGCGTGCCCTCCAAGCGCCGACATTCGAGAGCCTGCAGCAACAGGCGGATGAAGCCACCTTCTCGCGCCGAGCGTTGGCTGTCGAGAAGGAGAGGGCGATCGCGGAGAACGAACTCAACAACAAGGTCCAACTTGCGACCCGTAAGAAGGAACAAAGTTCCGCCTTCGTGATCCGCGCTTCCACTTTCTTCTATTTCCTGCCTTTATAAGACCTATACTCTGCTGAATGCGGACGTTCGTTCCGACTCAATCGTGACAGCGATGTCACCCTCCCGAAGGGTGCCCGAGATGTGACCAATGGCACTTAAGTCGTGGTCCTGATAGGATGGGGGCGGAAACAGGGATGCACACAAAATTCGTTGAAATCGTGAGCTTCCATAAGTGATTAGCGATCCTTGCCGATCTCTCCGACGCGATCACCTTAGTTCGTCGGTGCAAACAAAACGTCCGCGATGGCGACGTCGCGCAGCTTCCTGTCGGCGGGGCGATTGCGATATCCAATCCTTCGCGTAAAGTGTCCTGACGTCGGCGCCCGAATTCGCTTGAGTGAGACGGCCTAGGAGAAGCCAGATGAACGACATTTTTTCAGTGGACGGCAAGGTGATCATCGTGACCGGAGGTCTGGGTCAACTGGGCACCCAGTTTTCCGGCTCGCTCGCCAAGGCCGGCGCCAAGGTCGCGATCTATAGCCGCCGGCCGTTTAGCCGCGCCGAGACCGAAGCCAAGTTCCCGGGCTTAAGCGATCGCATCACCGTCTATCACGCCAGCGTCCAGGACGAGGCGGCCCTGCGCGCCGCCACCGACGAGCTGATCCGCACCTGGGGCGTGCCGCACGCCCTCATCAACAACGCGGGCATTGATTCCAAGCCGTCGGGGCCGGCCGAGCAGAACGGGCCGTTCGAGACCTATCCGCGCCAGTTCTGGGACGAGGTGATCGGCGTCAACCTGACCGGTGTCATGCTGTGCTGCCAGGTGGTCGGCCCGCACATGGCCGAGGCGCGGCGCGGAAGCATCATCAACGTCGGCTCCATGTACGGCATGGTGTCGCCCAACCAGGCCCTCTATGCCTACCGCGAGAAGCGCGACGGCAAGCCCTTCTTCAAGGCGGTGTCCTACGCCGCCTCGAAGTCCGGGCTGCTCAACCTGACGCGCTACCTCGCCACCTACTGGGCGGCCAAGAACGTGCGGGTCAACACCGTCACCTTCGGCGGCGTCAAGACCGCCAACTTCGACAAGGAGTTCATCGACGCCTTCCTGCAGCGGGTCCCGCTGGGCCGCCAGGCCGAGATCGACGAGTTCAACGGGGTCGTCCAGTTCCTGGCCTCCGACGCCTCGACCTACATGACCGGCTCCAACGTCGTCGTCGACGGCGGCTTCACCGCCTGGTGAGCGGCATCAGGGACAAGGGAACTCCATGACCAAGAACCTTTCCGGCTTCTTCGCCGCCCTGCTCACCGGCTTCGAGGCCGACGGGCAGCTTTCCGAAGGGCGGACCCGTGCCTGCGTGCGCCACGTGCTGGACTATCACGGCCTCGACGGCGTCTATGTCGGCGGCAGCTCGGGCGAGGCCTTCTCGATGACCGTCGACGAGCGCTGCCGGCTCCTGGAGATCGTCGCCGACGAGGTGGGCGGCCGGGCCGTCGCCGTCGCCCAGATCGGCTCGCTCGAGCTGGAGGGCGCCCTGAGCCTGGCCCGCCTCGCCCGCAACCTCGGCTACGACGCAGTGTCGGCCGTGCCGCCCTTCTACTTCCAGCACTCGCCGCGCGAGATCGAGGCCTATTTCACCACCCTCGCCCAAGCCGCCGACCTGCCGCTGCTGGTCTACTACGTGCCGGCCCTCACCGGGGTGCGCAGCGACCTCGACGGCCTGGTCCGCCTGATGCGGCTGCCCGGCATCGTCGGCATCAAGTTCACCGACATCAACCTGTTCCTGGCCGAACGCCTGCGCGACGCCTGCCCCGACGGCATCTTCTTCTTTGGGCACGACGAGATGATCGCCGGGGCCATGGCCATGGGCTTCGATTCCGGCATCGGCAGCACCTACAACATCCAGGGCTTCCGCTTCCCGCTGCTGGCCCGGGCGCTGCGGGCCGGCGATCTTGCCGGGGCCCGCCGCCTGCAGAGCGAGATCAACGAGGTGGTCGCGGCGGTCGTCCGCTGCGGGGTGTTCCCCGGCATCAAGGCGGTGATGCGCCTGGAGGGGGTCGAGGTCGGCCACTGCCGGCCGCCCCTGCTGATGCCGACGGCCACGGACATGCAGGGGCTCGAGGCCCTGCACGCCCGCGGCGCCTTCCGGCGGCCCGGCTAGAGCAATTTCCGTTCAGTTGAGGTCATATCCGGCAGCGGCGAAGTAGTTTTCGCACTCGGCCGGGGTGAAGGTGTCGATGCCTCGGCCGATGGCGTCCCATAATTCGTCCTTTGTTCGGGCTGCGGTCTTCTTGAGG
>JACZKS010000015.1 GCA_014859895.1 Rhodospirillales bacterium | reverse complement strand
GCGAGCTCGCCGCGACCATTCGCCGCCAGCCTTACGGAACCTGGCTGCCCCTAAAGGTCGAGAGGGACGGCGCCTTCCTGGAACTGATCGCCAAGTTCCCGGCGCGCTCCCACCCTCCCATGACCGGTCCTAACCCGCACCGCCGTCCCGGCGCCGGAACCCCACCCTGAAGGACCCGGCTGAGCCCGCCGCGTGCACTTTATTGACAGCGTGCGGGCGAGTCCCCATCCTGATGCAAACAAGCGGCGCGGCGCCCCGCCCCCCTCTCGGGGCGCGGGGCGTATATCCACGGAGGACAAGACAATGAGACGCCTTCTGATCGGGCTTGGACTGGTGAGCCTTTCCGTTTGCGGTTCCGTCGCCGCCCAAGAGCCCAATCAAGGGCTTCTCAACGCCGTTTCATACGAGCGCATTCCGGCGGGCGTAGCGGTGACGGTGAGCCCACTGGACAACTCCGACGACAACCTCATCCTCCAACAGCGCTTTGAGGCCGAGTTGCGCGCCCATGGTTACAGGGTTTCGGGCGACGGCCCGCTGGTCCTGACCTTCGGCACCCGCGACACGGTCGGCGCCTATCTGGACGGCAATGCGCGCCATGTGCTCGAACTGTCGGGCGGCGGCGGTCGCGGCGGCGGCGAGGACGCCAAGGCTCGCGTCAACGTGTTCGACAGCGGCGGGGGCGGCCTGTTGAATGAAGGCAGGGATTCCAGCGACACCACCATCGTCACCCCCACCCAATACCGCATCGATGCGAGCATCGACGAGCGCGCCAGCGGCCGCCGTTTGTGGCAGGGATGGGCCACCGCCAACCTCGAGCAGTCGGACGGATTGGCCCTGACCATGGCCATGGTTCCGGTGATCGCCCAACACGTCGGCCAGACGGTTCGGCAGAAGCCGTTTCCGGTGCAGTGACGTCGCCCAGTGATGGCGGCGCCACTTCAGTCAATTCCGTTTGCCGTGACCGGCAAATCCGGGTAAACGGACTCGGCGCGCGCCGGGTGCCGGCAATCAGCTAGGGGAGTGTTGCGCGAATGGCCAATGTCGCAGTCGTCGGCGCCCAGTGGGGTGACGAAGGCAAGGGAAAGATCGTCGACTGGTTGTCCGAGCGGGCCGAAGTTGTGGTGCGCTTCCAAGGCGGCCACAACGCCGGGCACACGCTGGTCATCGACGGCGTCACCTACAAGTGCCGGGCGCTGCCCTCGGGCGTCGTGCGCAAGGGCAAGCTGTCGATCATCGGCAACGGCGTCGTCCTCGATCCCTGGGCGCTGATGGAGGAGTTGCGTGAATTGGAAGCTCTGGGCGTCAAACTGACGCCGGAGTCCCTGCAGATCGCCGAGAACACGCCCCTTATCCTGCCGGTCCACAGCAACCTGGACCAAGCCCGCGAAAAGGCCCTGGGCAGCGCCAAGATCGGCACCACCGGTCGCGGCATCGGCCCCGCCTACGAAGACAAGGTGGGCCGCCGCGCGATTAGGGCCGGCGATCTTGCCGAACCGGCCCTGTTGCCCGAAAAGGTCGACAAGCTGCTTCTCCACCACAACGCCCTGCTGCGAGGCTTTGGCCAGCCCGAGATCAAGCGCGACGACGTGGTCAAGCAGCTCATCGACATCGCGCCCAAGATCGTGCCCTACGTCGGCGTCGTCTGGCGCACGCTGGATCAGGCCCGGCGGGCCGGCAAGCGCATCCTGTACGAAGGCGCGCAGGGCATGCTGCTCGACATCGACCATGGCACCTATCCCTACGTCACCTCGTCGAACACGGTGGCCGGACAGGCCGCCGCCGGGTCAGGCCAGGGTCCGGGCGCCATCAACTACGTGCTCGGCATCTCCAAGGCCTACACCACGCGAGTCGGATCGGGGCCCTTCCCGACCGAGTTGCACGACGACATCGGCAAGGGCATCGGCGAGCGTGGCCGCGAGTTCGGCACCGTCACCGGACGGCCCCGGCGCTGCGGCTGGTTCGATGCCGTCCTGGTGCGCCAGTCGGCCAAGGTCAACGGGCTGCATGGCATCGCGCTCACCAAGATGGATGTCCTGGACGGGCTCGACGAGCTCAAGGTCTGCGTCGGCTATACACTGGACGGCGAAAACCTCGACTACTTCCCCGCCTCGGCCGACAAGCAGGCCCGCGTGGTGCCGGTCTACGAGACGATGGAGGGCTGGAAGGACAGCACGCGCGGCGCCCGTTCGTGGGCCGATCTGCCGGCCACCGCCGTCAAGTACGTACGCCGCATCGAGGAGCTTATCGAGACGCCGGTCGCCATGCTGTCGACCAGTCCAGAACGGATGGACACCATCCTGGTCCACGACCCGTTCGCCGACTGAACGGCGCGCCATGAACCGCATCGACCTTGAGGGCCGCACGGCCGTCGTCACCGGTGCCGCCAACGGCATCGGCTACGCGACGGCTGAACGCTTCCTCGAATCGGGCGCCGCGGTCAGCCTGTGGGACTTCAACCGCGAGGCGCTGGACCGGGCGGCCACCGCGCTGGCCCCCAAGGGCGACGTGCAGGCCGTCCTCGTCGATTGCGGAGACGAGTCCTCGGTGGCTGCCGCCCATGCCGCCACGCTCGTCCGGTTTCCCGTCGTCGACATCCTCATCGCCAACGCCGGCGTCGCCGGCATCATGAAGCCGTGCCTGGACTATACCCTCGAGGACTGGTCGTACCTGCTGCGCAACGACCTCACCAGCGTCTTCTTGACCTGCCGCGCCGTCGTCCCGCCGATGGTTGAACGTGGCTACGGCCGGGTCGTCATCGTCGCCTCGGTGGTCGGCCTGGAAGGCGCCCCCGGCAACGGAGCTTACGCAACGGCCAAGGGCGGTGTCATCACTTTCGCCAAGACGCTCGGCCGCGAACTGGCAAAGACGGGCGTGCTCGTCAACTGCACTGCGCCTGCCGCCATCGATACCCCGCTGTTGGGCGACCTCAGTGCCGAGTATCTGGTTGGGGTAGCCGAGAAGACGCCGCTGGGCCGCCTTGGTACCGCTGGCGAAGCGGCTGCTCAGATCGCCTGGCTGGCCTCCGCGGATTGCTCGTTCAGCGCCGGCGCCGTCTTCGATCTGTCGGGCGGCCGCGCCGACTATTGAGCCCGGTGATGGCCGGAGCATCCCGTACCGTCGGCATCTACGTCTACGACGAAGTCGAGGTGCTCGATTTCGCCGGTCCGTTCGAGGTCTTCTCGGTGGCCTCCCGCCTCGCCCTGCGCGCGGCACCGGCCGACCCGCCTCCCTTTTCGGTGGAGACGATTTCCAGAACCGGCGGGCCGATCGTCGCCCGCGGCGGGCTTGTCGTGGTGCCGGCTTGGGCCATCGGCGCCCATCCCGGCCTCGACCTTCTGATCGTGCCCGGCGGCGTCATCGACGGCGAACTTCGGCCCGATGTCATCGAGTGGATCTCGTGTCAGGCCGGCCGCGCCGAGATCGCCGCCTCGGTCTGTACCGGCGCCTACCTGCTGGCCGCTGCCGGCCTTCTCGACGGCCGGCGCGCGACCACCCACTGGGAGGACGCCGCCGACCTGGCGGCACGCCATCCGGAGACAACCGTCATTAAGGACACCGGCTGGGTCGACGAAGGCCGTATCGTCACTTCGGCCGGCATATCGGCGGGAATCGACATGTCGCTGCATCTGGTGGCGCGCCTGTCGGGCCGCCCAGCCGCCGAACGCACCGCGCGGCAGATGGAATACCACTGGCACCCGTAGGCCGTCTTCCGACTCTTCCGCTGGCCGCCCTTCCGCGAAACACCATTGCCGAAATGACCCCGGCGAGACTTTAATTGTTTGGCAAGAGAAGGACGACTATGGTTCCGTCGGGGCTGTCCGTCAGCTCCGCGATGAGGGATTCAAGGAAGTCGATGGCTGAAACGCCAATCGAGAGCACGCCCGCCGCCAAGACATCCGCTGCCGAACCGGCTACCGCGGCGACGCGGAGCGGGAACGGTCCCGTTCTGCTACTCGACCGCTACCAGATCAACGCCGATCGGCCGCTTCCCGAGTTGTCGACGCCGTCCGCCTCGGCCTTCGCCGTCGACGATCGCCGTGACATCGGACGCAAGCTTTTCGCCCTCGTCTGCACCCCGGGGCTGCCGCTGCGTCATCACGCCGCCACAGCGCTGCGCGGCAGCCAGGCGATCAATCTCCTTCCCCTCGTCGAATGGGGGACTGTCGACTGGCCGCCGCTCGGCCAGCGATGCATGGTCGTCGTCTACGAACGGCCCATGGGCGGCCGGCTGATCGACGTCATCACCACCGAGGGCGGCCAAATCCCGGACCATGACCTCCAGCGGCGCGTCATCGAGCCGCTGGCCGCCGCCCTGCAGGAAATGGTCGACCATGGCATCGCCCATCGGGCCATCCGTCCCGGCAATCTGTTCTTCATGGACGCCGACCGGCAGGCGCTGGTGCTGGGCGACTGCGTGACGACGCCGCCCGCCTTCGACCAGCCGGTCGCTTTCGAAACGGCGACACGCGGCATGGCGACCCGATCCGGCCGCGGGGAAGGCACCGTCGCCGACGACCTGTACGCGCTGGGCGTGACCCTGGCCTTCCTTCATCTGGGCGAGAACCCCGTCGCCGACGTCGGCGAGGATGCGCTGCTCTACGCCAAGATCGAACACGGAAGCTATGCGTCGCTCTGCGGCGGCGGGCGCATTCCACTGTTCCTGCTGGAGCCGTTGCGCGGACTGTTGAGCGACGACCCGGAGGAACGCTGGGGGTTGCGCGAATTGTCGCTGTGGATCGACGGGCGGCGCATGACGCCGATCCAGAAGCGGCCGTTGCCCAAGCCCGAAACCCGTTTCCCGTTCGCCGGGCACAACCACGTGACGCCGCGCACCCTGGCCCATGCCTTCAGCCGCAATGTCGGCGATGCCGCCCGCGCCCTGAAGGAGGGCCAGGTGGACCCCTGGGTGCGGCGCAGCCTGAATGCCCCCGGAATGGCCGACGAGATCGCCCGCGTTGTGGAAATGGCCCGCACCCACGCCGGAGAGCCGCGCGGCAGCGACGACATGATGGTCGCCAAGGTCTCCATGATCCTCGATCCCGACGGGCCACTTCGCTACAAGGGGTACGCCTTCCTCATCGATGCCTTCGGGACGGCGCTCGCAGTCGAATTATTACGCCAAGGCAACGCCAAGGTCGGCGCCGAGATCCTCGACCAGAACCTGCCCGGAATTTGGCTGGAACGGGCCGGCCCCGGCTCCGGGGTGGCGGCCCAGGTCCGCCAGTTCGAAAGGTTGCGCGGCTTCCTCCACGCCAACAATCCGGGCGGTGGCGTCGAGCGCTGCCTCTATGAGCTCAACCCCGGCCTGCCATGCCAAAGCTCGCTGATCATTCAGGACTACGTCGTCGACATGGAGGACCTGTTGCCGGCGCTCGACGGGGCGGCCGGCCGTGTCGACACCAAGATCCCGCCGGTTGACCGCCACATCGCCGCCTTCGTCGCCGCCCGCTTCGACGAAGACATCGAGCGTCACCTGCGCGCCATGGCGGATTCGGCGGAATCCCGCAAAACCGCCGGCATGCTGAGCCTCCTGGCGCTCGTGCAATGGCGCCTCGGCCCGGACGCCCTCTATGGGCTGTCCAGTTGGATCGGCGGGCTGCTGGGCCCGGTGATCGCGTCCTATCACAGCCGCACCGTGCGCCGCGACATCGAGCGCGAGGTGCCCCGGCTGGTCCGCCAGGGCAGCCTGCCCGAGCTTTTCGAATTGATCGACAACGCCGAGCAGCGGTTGCAGGACGAAAAGGGCTACCGGGCGGCGGTCGAGGAGTTCCTGCTGGCGGAGAGCGAGGTCCAGGAGATCGAAAGCAGCGACTCGGCGCGCGCCGAGTCGGCCGAGCGCCTGGGTCAGCAAACGGCGGCCATGACGTCGGTGGTGGTGACGCTGATTTTCATCACCATCATCTTCCTCAACGAGATCTGGTAAGAAAGCGCTCGGCGATGGCCAGTTCCGACTCCGACGGCAAAACCACCCGAAAGACCAACTGGAAAGCGCTTTCGCTGTTCGTGCTGATCGTCGGGCTGATCTGGATTTCGCTGCCCACCATGCTAATGGTCGTCGTCGGCATGCCGCCGACCTTCGTCGCCTGGATCATCGACCGTTCCTACCAGAAGTCGGCAACCTATTGCGTGGCCGGTATGAACTTCTGCGGCCTCTTTCCCTACCTGATGGACCTGTGGATGGGCGTGCACAGCCTCAAGGCGGCCAGCGCCATCGTCACCGACGTCTTTGCCCTTCTCGTCATCTACGGCGCGGCGGCTTTCGGCTGGATGATCTACATCACCATTCCGCCGGTGGTCGGCACCTTCCTAACCGTCATGGCCCAGCGCCGGGTGGCGCAGTTGCGCACCCTGCAGCGCCAGATCGTCGAGGAATGGGGCGAAAGCGTCGCCCATTCCGTCACCGGTCAATCCCACTAGCCGGACGCCCCCTTCCCGGAATCAAATTGCCGCGGCTCCGTTTCTCGGAAACCGCGGCTTTTGATGATGAAGAACGTCGGCGACGAGGGCGCCGGATCAGGCGCTGACCCGCTGCTCGATGATGGCGTTGCGCACCGACTTCTGAAGCTTCTCGAAGGCCCTGACCTCGATCTGACGGACGCGCTCGCGCGAGATCCCGTACTGCCGGCTCAGGTTCTCCAGCGTCGCCGGAGAGTCCTTGAGACGCCGTTCGTTAAGGATGTGGCGTTCGCGGTCGGTCAAGGTCTTCATGGCGCCGACCAAAAGACGCCGGCGATCCGTGAGCTCTTCGCTTTCGGCAAATCGGGTCTCCTGGTCGTCGGTGTCGTCGACCAGCCAATCCTGCCATTCGCCTTCGCCGTCTTTGCGCATCGGCGCGTTCAGCGAGTGGTCCGGGCTGGCCAAGCGGCGGTTCATGTTGACCACCTCTTCCTCCGAGACCCGCAGCCTGTCGGCGATGCGCGTCACATGCTCGGGCGCCATGTCGCCGTCGTCGATCGCCTGCATCTGGCCCTTCAGCTTGCGCAGGTTGAAGAACAGCTTCTTCTGTGCCGCCGTCGTGCCCATCTTCACCAGCGACCACGAATGCAGGATGTATTCCTGCATGGCGGCGCGAATCCACCACATGGCATAGGTGGCAAGCCTGAAACCGCGATCGGGGTCGAAGCGTTTGACCGCCTGCATCATGCCCAGGTTGCCCTCCGAAATCAGTTCTCCCAGCGGCAAGCCATATCCGCGATAGCCCATGGCGATTTTCGCCACCAGGCGCAAGTGGCTGGTCACCATGCGGTGAGCCGCCTCCACATCTCCTTCCTCGCGCCACCGGCGGGCCAAGCTGAACTCTTCCTCCGGCGACAACATGGGGAACTTGCGGATTTCCTGGAGATACCGCGAAAGGTTGCGTTCGGGCGATATCTCAAGATCGAGTGTCAATGATGCGGTCATGCTACAGACCTCCCAACTTCCGAGGCCGGTCATACGGCCGGCGCTTCTCGATAACCCCCACCCTAATGGGCACTTCCTAGTAGGGTTAATAATACCCAAGTTGGATTGTCAGGAATAGTGGAAAATTAAACGCGGTCTAATTCGCATATCAACTCATTGATTTCAAGCGGAATTTCGTTCTCAAACCTCATGAAATCCCCGGTTTTCGGGTGCCGGAAACCGATCAAAAATGCGTGAAGGAGTTGGGATTCCACTGCCGCCAACCGCTGACGCACGGCTTCCGGCGCGCCACGCAAGCGGTTGCGGGGACCCCCGCCATAAAGCGGGTCTCCCACCACCGGATGGCCCCGGTGCGCCATGTGGACGCGAATCTGATGGGTCCGGCCGGTGGCAAGGTCACAACGCACCAGACTGGCATAGGTTCCCACGGGACGAATCACTTGGTAGCGGGTCAGCGCCGGCTTGCCACCCCGCGCCACCACCGCCATCTTCTTGCGGTTCACCGGGCTGCGGCCGATGTTGCCGACGATCTCGCCCCGGCGCGGCGTCGGCATCCCCCAAACCACGGCGTAGTAGGCGCGCTCCAGGTCGTGGTCGTGGAACTGCCGGGCCAGGGCGTGATGCGCGGCATCGTTCTTGGCCGCCACCATCAGGCCGCTGGTGTCCTTGTCCAGGCGATGGACGATGCCCGGCCGCGCGACTCCGCCGATTCCCGACAGGCTGCCGGCGCAATGGGCAAGCAGCGCGTTGACCAGGGTGCCCTCGGCGTGCCCTGCCGCCGGATGGACCACCAGCCCGGCCGGCTTGTCGATGACGATGAGATCGTCGTCCTCGTAGACAACCCGAAGCGGGATGTCCTGGGCTTCCGGCACCGCCGGTTCGGGTGGCGGCACGGCCACCTTGAAGACTTCCCCCGGCTTGACGCGCCGGGACACGTCGATCACCGGCGGCGGCGTCGGATTGCCGTCGATGAGACTGACATGCCCCGCTTCGATGAGCCGCTGGATCTGGCTGCGCGAGACGCCGGCCACGGCGTCGGCCAGCAAGCGGTCGAGACGCGCCCCGCCCTTGTCCTCGGGCACGGGAACGGTGTAAGTGGTTTGGGCATCAGGGGCGATCATCGCCGACAGAGTGGAACGAAACCATGCGCGCACTCAAGGCCCTCGTCATCGGAATGGGCGTCCTCATCGCGCTCGTCATGGGTGTGATGGCCTATGGCCTGATGAAGAAGGCCTCCGACCCCGACTTCACCTTCTTCGACTTCGCCCGCCGGCCGGCCGCCGCCGCGCCCGACGCCATCGCCGACATCAGGGCCGGGGCGCCGTTCGGCGACATCCTGCTGCCGCTGGGCCCGGGCTGCCGCATCGAGGACATGCAGCCCGACGGCAACCGGCTGTTCCTGCGCATCGGCCCGGCCGAAGCGGACTGCCAGCAGATCGTCGTCGTCGACCTGGCGAGCGGCAAAATCATGGGCAACGTCAAGGTCTGGAACGCCAAGTGATCCTGCTGCCGCAGCCGCTCCTGAAACAGATCGTGGATGCCGCCGAGGCGGCCTATCCCGAGGAATGCTGCGGGCTCGTCGTCGGCTACGCGCAGCCGCCGCAGGACCTCATCGTGACGCGCGTCGAAGTCAGCCCCAATGTCACCGAGGAAAACATCGGCGAGCGCTTCGAGGTGTCGCCGCGCTTGAGGCTCGACGTCATGCGGGCCCTGGAGGGCGGGCCGGAGCGCATCCTCGGCCATTTCCATTCCCACCCCGACCATCCGGCCCAGCCGTCGCCGCGCGACCTCGAACGGGCGTGGGAGCCCGACTTGGTGTGGCTGATCGTCTCGGTGCTGGACGGCCAGGCCATCCACACCACCGCCCATGTGCTTGACGGCGAAGGCCGGCAGTTCCGCGAGATCTCCTTGCGCACCACAGACTGGCAGCCCTATGGCGTACGCCCCGCCGCCGCCAACGGGCGCGAGGAAGAGGCATCATGAACTTCAGCAGCGACAACGTGACCGGCGCGGCACCCGAGATCCTGACCGCCGTCGCTAAGGCCAACCAGGGGCCGGCCGCCGCTTACGGCGACGATCCCCTGACCCGCCGGGTCGAGTCGCGCATCGCCGAGATCTTCGAGTGTGAAGCCGACGTCTTCCTGGTGGCCACCGGCACGGCGGCCAATGCGCTGAGCCTTTCGGTCATGACGCCGCCCTATGGGGCCGTCTTCTGCCATCCCGAATCCCACATCGAATGCGACGAATGCGGCGCCCCCGAATTCTTCACCGGCGGCGCCAAGCTCGTCCTGCTGCCCGGCGCCGACGGCAAGCTTCAGCCCGCCGCCCTGGCGGCGGCGCTCGATGCCCCCGACCACGGGGTGCATCATGTGCGGGCCGCCGCCGTCAGCCTGACTCAGGCCAGCGAGGCCGGCACCGTCTATACGCCGGCCGAGATCAAGGCGCTGGCCGGCCTCGCCCACGACCGCGGGCTCAAGGTCCATATGGATGGCGCCCGCTTCGCCAACGCGCTGGCCATGCTGGGCTGCAGCCCAGCCGCGGCCTCGTGGAAGGCGGGCGTCGATATCCTTTGCTTCGGGGCCAGCAAGAACGGCGCGCTCGCCGCCGAGGCCGTCGTCGTCTTCGACCGCGAGTTGGCCAAGACGTTCGCCTACCGGCGCAAGCGGGCAGGCCACCTGTTCTCCAAGATGCGCTTCCTGGCCGCCCAGTTCGACGCCTACCTCGAGGGCGACCTGTGGCTCAGGCTGGCCGGCCATGCCAACGCCGCCGCCGCCCACTTGGCCGCCGGGCTGGCCGCCATTCCCGGCGCCTCGTTCCGCCATCCGGTGGAGGCCAACGAGATCTTCGTCGAACTGCCGGAAGCGGTGATCCAGGGGCTTTTCGCCGACGGCTTTTCGTTCTACCGCTGGCCGGGCGAAGGGGTGCGGCTGGTACGCCTGGTCACCGCGTTCAACACCAAGGAGGCCGACGTCGACGCCTTCATCGCCTCGGCCCGCCGCCACGCCGCAACGACGGCGGCCTGAACGCCCAAGCAAAGCTCTTGATCGGCGGGGGCGTTTCCCTTAAATGGAGGGGTCCTCGCGCGTCCCCTTCGTCTAGAGGCCTAGGACACCGCCCTCTCACGGCGGTAACAGGGGTTCGAATCCCCTAGGGGACGCCAACTTTTCCGTATTGTCAGCCGCCCATCGGGCGGCTTTCGTTTGACTCGCGTCGGCGGTTGGGCCTTCCCCAAACCCCGACGCCACGCTAGGTTGGCGGCATGGGGTGGAGTTCTGCGGAGGCATCATGGCCGGTCGCGAGAAACTGAGCTTTCTTCTGGTCGAGGACGACAACGAGTATGCCGAGTTTCTGCGGCTTCTCGTCGAGACCTGTTACGAGAATGCTACCATCGACATCGCCACCAATGTCGCCAGCGCCGTCGCCAAACTGACCTCGCGGCACTACGACATCTGCTTCCTCGACCATATGCTGGGCGAGGAGACCGCGCTCGACGTATTGAGCCAAGTGGACGCCGCCCATGTGCCGACCGCGTTCATCCTTCTCACCGCCCACGCCAAACAGGACGTGGCCCGCCAGGCCCTCGAACTGGGCGCGCTGGACTATCTGACCAAATGGCACTTCGCCCGTTTCGAGTTCGAGCGCAGCGTTTCCTATGCCCTCTACCGGCGGCGCAAGGAGCTGGAATTCCAGCGCTCCGCCCTGCGCGACCCGCTGACCGGGCTTGGCAATCGCGAGTTGTTCCACGAGCAGGTCCGCATGCTGACAGCCCAGGCGCGCCGGCGCACCGGGCGTTTCGGCCTGCTCTATATCGACATCGACGGCTTCAAGGACGTCAATGACGCCCATGGCCACGGCGTCGGCGACGAACTGCTGCGCCAGATCGCGGCACGCATCCTCGGCCGCATGCGGGAAAGCGACGCCGTGTCCAGGATGGGCGGCGACGAGTTCGTCGTCGTGCTGTCCGACGTGCGCGATGCCGAGGCGGCGGCCGCGGTCGCGCGCGACCTCGAAACCGCCATCGCCGAGCCCTTCGAGGTCGAGGGGATCAGCATCGTCATCGGAGCCAGCATCGGCTGCGCGCTCTTCCCCGACGATTCGACCGACGTCGAGCAGTTGACCCGTACCGCCGACGCCCGCATGTACGAGCGCAAAAAGCTCAAGCCCGCCAAGCCGTTCGCCGCCACCTGATCCTTCTCCCGCAGCCGGCATCCTCTGTCATTCGTGTTTGCATATCGGTATGATACCGCTACCAACGCGCGGCATGGGCGACAATCGTGGAGGAAGGAATGGCCGGAGCATCGCAGGAAGGAACGCCCGGGATCGGTTTCATCGGCCTTGGCGCCATGGGGGGCGGCATGGCCGCCAGTTTGGTGAAGGCAGGCCTTTACGTACGCGGATGCGACGCGCGCGCCGAAGCCGTCGCCGCCTTCGAGCGCCAGGGGGGCACGGCGGCGAAAACGCCGGCCGAGGCAGCCAGGGATGCCGGACTGCTGATCGTCGTCGTGGTCAACGCCGAGCAGGCAGAAGCAGTGCTGTTCGGCGAAGGCGGCGCCGCCGACGCGCTGGCCCCCGGGGCCACCGCCATGCTGTGCAGCACGGTGGCGCCCGATTTCGCGCGCGGCGTCGAGGCAAGGCTGAAGGCGCGCAAGCTGCATTTCCTCGACGCCCCCATCTCGGGCGGCGCGGCGCGAGCCAGGGCGGGCACCATCACCATCATGGCCTCGGGTTCGGCCGAGGCCTTTGCGGGCGCCGAGGCAGCCATGGGGGCGATGGCCGAGAAGGCCTATCGGCTGGGGACCGAAGCCGGACCGGCCTCTACCGTCAAGATGATCAACCAGTTGCTGGCCGGCGTCCACATCGCGGCGCTGGCCGAGGCGATGGCTTTGGGCACCAAGGCCGGGGCCGATCCCAATACGCTGTTCGAGGTGATCTCCAACAGCGCCGGCTCGTCTTGGATGTTCAACAACCGGGTGCCGCACATCCTGGCCGGCGACTATACGCCGCTTTCCGCGCTCGACATCTTCGTCAAGGACCTGGGCATCGTTCTGGACAGCGGGCGGCGGCTGAAATTCCCGCTGCCGCTGGCTGCCGCCGCCCATCAGCTTTTCATGATGGGCGCGGCCGCCGGGC
The DNA here is from genome assembly GCA_014859895.1 of Rhodospirillales bacterium. GTDB lineage: Bacteria > Pseudomonadota > Alphaproteobacteria > Rhodospirillales > Shumkoniaceae > Shumkonia. The sequence continues at coordinate 7,790 of JACZKS010000015.1, read as the reverse complement.
TCGGTGGCGAGGACGATTCGGGGGTGGTGCGAGTCTACGAGAAGATCGCCGGCATCGACGTCGCCGCCACCGCCAAGGCCCGCCGCGGCGAGGGTTGACGGTCCTACTCCTTGATGGCGCCGGTCATGCTCGAGACATAGTGCTCGACGAAGAAGGAATAGAGGATGGCCACCGGCAGCGAGCCCAGGAGCGCTCCCGCCATCAACGAGCCCCAGTGATAGACGTCGCCTTCGACCAACTCGGTCAGCACGCCGACCGGAATGGTCTTGTTGCTGGTCGAGGAGATGAAGGTGAGCGCGTAGATGAACTCGTTCCACGACAGCGTGAAGGCGAAGATGCCGGCCGAGATCAGCCCGGGCACCGCCAGCGGCAGCACGATCTTGATAAGGATCTGTAGGCGCGACGCCCCGTCGATCAGGGCGCATTCCTCCAGTTCGAAGGGGATGGTCTTGAAGTAGCCCATCAAGAGCCAGGTGGAGAATGGAATGAGGAAAGTCGGATAGGTGAGGATCAGCGCCCACTTGGTGTCGAACAGCCCGAAGTCGAAGACCATGGTGGCCAGCGGAATGAACAGGATCGAGGGCGGCACCAGGTAGGCCAGGAAGATGGCGGCGCCGATCATGTCCGAGCCCCGGAAGCGCAGCCGCTGGATGGCATAGGCCCCGGTCACGCTGGCAAACAGCGACAGGAACGTGGAAGCCACCGAGACGATCATGGTGGTGACGAACCAGTCGGGGAAATGGGTGTTGAACAGCAGCTTCTCGATGTGGTCCAGGGTGGGTGCGGCGATCCAGAAGGGGTTGGTGTGTTCGAGGTCGTAGAGTTCCTTGTTCGGCTTGAAGGTGGTGATCACCATCCAATAGAACGGAAACAGCAGCACGATCAGGAAGACGGCAAGCGGGATGTAGACGGTGACCACCCGCCGGGGCACCGTCATCAGGTAATCCATGCCGACTTTTTCTTTCTTGGCCATGGCCCTACTCCGACTGCCACTTGCGCTTCTGGAGACCGAAGAAGCTGATCATGATGGCCGCCGCCAGGATGGGAATCATCGCCGAGGCGATCGCCGCCCCCTCTCCCAGGTTGCCGCCGGGAATGGCCCGCTGGAAGGCCAGCGTCGCCATCAGGTGGGTGGAATTGAGCGGGCCGCCGCGGGTCAGCACGTAGATGAGCTGGAAATCGGTGAAGGTGAAGATGACCGAGAAGGTCATGACCACCGCGATGATCGGCGTCAGCTGCGGCATGGTGACATAGCGGAACTGCTGCCAGGGCGAGGCGCCGTCCAGTACCGCCGCTTCGTAGAGCGACGGCGAGATGGTCTGCAGGCCCGCCAAGAGCGAGATCGCCACGAACGGAATGCCGCGCCAGATGTTGGCAATGATCACCGAGGCGCGCGCCAAGTTGGGTTCACCCAGGAAGTCGATGTAGGTGTCTATCAAGCCGAGCTTGACCAGGCTCCAACTGATGATCGAGAACTGCGAGTCGTAGATCCACCAGAAGGCGATGGCCGACAGCACCGTGGGCACGATCCACGGCAGCAGGATGATGGCGCGGATGATCGCCTGGAAGGGGACCCGCTGGTTGAGGATGAGGGCCAGCCAAAGCCCGAGGCCGAACTTGAAGACCGAGGCGACCGTCGTATAGAGGACCGTGTTGAAGACCGACAGCCAGAAAACCGAATCGTCGCCCAGCATTTCGTAATTTAAAAGGCCGATGAACTTTCCAGCCCTTCCGATCGTCTGGTTGGTGAGGCCAAGCCAGACGCCGAGCCCCAAAGGATAGGTCAGGAAGATCAGCAGCAAGGCGGCCATCGGCAGCATGAACACGAAGCCGAGGAAATGACGGCTGTTGAGCAGGCGCGCGACGAAGCTCGGCTGGGGAATCATCTCCGGCCGCGCGGGGACGGTTGCTTCTCGGATGCTCACTCGGGCGACCTCGCAAGGCAGGGGTGGAAAAAGGGAGGCGGCGTTCCTTGCGGGACGCCGCCCCTGCGCTTTGGGGTCAGCCGTAGTAGCGGCGGGCCCGCTTCTCCGCCTTCGCTGCGGCGTCCTTGGGCGTGGCGGCGCCGGAAGCCGCCTCCGCCACCATGTCGAGCAGGATGTAGTCGGCCATCGCCGCCGCCGACGAATAGCCCAAGGTGCCGGCATGGCCGTTGGTCTGCATCCTCTTCACGGTGTCACGGTAGGGCGTGATCTTCGGATCCGACGTCCAGATCGGGTTCTTGTCGTAGAAGTTGAGGGTATGGGTGAAGTACCCGAGGGATTCCTTCTGCCAGTCCGTGTACTGCGGATCCGACAGCATGAATTCCATGTACGCCTTGGCGGCATTCGGGAACTTCGAATACTTGAAGAGCATGCCCGAGGTGAACAGGTGCAACTCGGTCGCGCGTCCCACCGGGCCAAACGGATAGGGCGCGTGGTAGATGTCGTCGGCCATCGGGTTCTTGTCTTTCTTGGCGGCGACCCAGACCGAGATGCCGTTCGCCGTCAGGCTGATGAGATCGGACAGGAACGCCTTGTTGTTGTGCGGGTCCAGCCACGACAAGGTGCCGGGGATGAAGGTCGCATAGAGTTCCTTGGAATATTCCAGCGCCTTCACGGTTTCCGGGCTGTTGATGACGACCGCGCCCTTTTCGTCGACCATGCGGCCTCCGAAAGTCCACACCAGCCAGTGTACCCAGTCGTTGCCATCGCCGACGGCATGACCGAGGGCGAATCCCGCGGGCTTGCCGGTTTTCTTGAGCCCCTGGCACAGCTTCAGGAAACCGTCGGTGTCCTTCGGGAACTCGGTGAAGCCGGCCTGCTCCATGAGCGACTTGCGATAGACGCAACAGCTTCCGGCAGCACCGAACGGCAAGGCGATCCAGCGGTTTTCGCGGGTACCGTAGGCCTGCGCCACCGGCGCCCAGCCCTCGTATTTCTTGCCCAGGGCTTCGGCGACGTCGGTCACGTCGAGCAGCTTGTCGGGGTATTGATGGGCGTCGTCGAACCAGCCGAAGATGATGTCCGGCCCACTGCCGACGTTGGCGGCCACCGCCGCCTTGGGACGGATATCTTCCCAGGACTGGTATTCGAGGGTGACGTTGACGCCGGTTGCCTCGGTGAACTTCTTGCTGTTCGCCTCGAACAGCAATTGATCGCCATCGACGAACTTGGTCCAGCGCAGAACCTTGAGCTGGGCACCCTGCTCGGGCTTGAACGTCATCTCGGCGCCGGCCGCCGGTTTTGCTCCCAGCATCCCGCCGGCCGCCCCCGCGACCACCCCGGCGGCTCCGATTTTGAACACGTCGCGACGACTGAAATCGTGGCTCATTTGCTCTCCTCCGTTTCGCCTCGGTTGTTGACCTTGGAAGTTTGCCATTCCTTTCATGGGCGCCCTTGTGCCGGACGCTTGGTGGACGGACGCCGGCCCTACGGTTGCCGGCGCCACCAGCCCGTTAGTCGACGATCCGCTTCCCGCTCTCGGCATCGAACAGGTGGATGCTGCCGAGATCGGGAAAGACGACGATGTCCTGCTCGGGCCGGAAATCGTGGCGGTCGGTAAAGACCGCGCAAATGGGCTCGCCGGCGATCGAGGAGATCACCTCGATCTCGTCGCCTGTTGGTTCGACGACGCCGACCTTGATCGGAATGCCCGTCCGACCGTCCTCCGACCCCAGCCGGAAGTTCTTCGGCCGCACCCCGTAAACCACCGGCTGCCCATTCTGTCCGGGGGTCTTCGGCGACAACGGCAGGCGGGTGCTCTCAGCCGCCTCGACCCAAGCCTCGCCATTCTCGCGCATCAGCCGGCCGGGAACGAAGTTCATGGCCGGCGAGCCGATGAACCCGGCAACGAACAGGTTGTCCGGATGGTCGTAAAGCTCGATGGGGCCGCCGATCTGCTCGATGATGCCGTCGTGCATCACCACGATGCGATCGGCCATCGTCATCGCCTCCACCTGGTCGTGGGTGACGTAGACGATTGTGGTGCGCAGCTTGTGGTGCAGCGCCTTGATCTCGGCGCGCATCTGGACCCGGAGCTTGGCGTCCAGGTTGGAGAGCGGCTCGTCGAACAGGAACACCCTGGGGTCGCGCACGATGGCGCGGCCCATGGCCACCCTCTGGCGCTGGCCGCCCGACAATTGGCGCGGATACCGCGCCAGGTAGTCGGTGAGGTTCAGGATTTCCGCCGCTCGATTGACGCGGGAGCGCATCTCCTCCTTCGGCGCCTTTGCCAGCTTCAGGCTGAACGCCATGTTGTCGAAGACCGTCATGTGCGGATAGAGCGCGTAGTTCTGGAACACCATCGCCACGTCGCGATCCTTCGGCGGCAGATTGTTGACCTGCCGGCCGCCGATCAGGATCTCGCCCTTGGTGATTTCCTCGAGCCCCGCGATCATGCGCAGCAGCGTCGACTTGCCACAGCCCGAAGGCCCGACAAGGACGACGAATTCCTCGTCCCGGATATCGACGCTCACACCATGCAGAACTTCCGTTGCCCCAAACGACTTAAAGCAATTCCGAATCTCTACGGATGCCATATCGTCTCCCCGAGCATCTCCCGTAACGCGCGTTTTTATCGTTGAACTTCGTTCTTTTGAAGAATTGGCCTCTGCGACCCGCCCGATATGGATGAACGTGTACGCCGAAACAATTCCTTGGACTTTTGTCCAACATATTGTCGCGGAAAGATAGTGTCTTTCTGATACCGCTACCAGAAAAAAATGGGCGGAAGGAGCCGCGACCGGCGCAAGATCCATGCGTCAGGCAGCCGCCCCCTTTGCGGAGGCGACCGTCTTCGTCATCTGCGGGGGACGGATCAGGCGCCGGGGGTGCCGGCCTGCGACAGCGCGGCCGTGCCGGCTGCGGGTTTTCGGTCAGTCGGCATGTACAGCCCGCGCAAGTCGGGAATCGGCTTGAAGTAATCGGAAATGCCAAGAACCGTCTCGGCGCCACCAAGAAACAGGATGCCGTCATCCGGCATCAGGCCTCGGATCTGGGCCAGCACCTTTGCCTTGGTTTCATTGTCGAAATAGATGAGGACGTTCCGGCAGAACACCACATCAAAGCCGCCAAGCCCCCGGAGATCGGTAAGGAGGTTGTACTCGCGATAGCGCACCATGGCGCGCAGCGAGGCGTCGATCTGCCAGAGATCGCCCTCCTTCTTGAAATACTTGACCAGCAGTTGGATGGGCAGGCCGCGCTGCACCTCGAACTGGGAATAGAGGCCGGCCTTGGCCTTGGCGACCATCTCGCTCGAGATGTCGGTGCCGACGATCTCGTTGCGCCAGCCGGCCAGTCGGGCCGCCTCTTCGCGCATGATCATCGCCAGGGAATAGGGTTCCTGGCCGCTGGAACAAGCTGCGCACCAGACGCGCAGGGCCTTCTTCGAGGCGCGACTCTGCAGAAAGCGGGGCAGTACGGTATTGCGGAAAAGGTCGAACGGCTTGATGTCGCGGAAAAAAAACGACTCGTTGATGGTCATCGCCTCGGTGACTTCGCGCAACAGCACGGAGTCACGTCCGACGCGCATCGCGGCGATCAATTCCTCAAGCGACTTGAGGCCCTTCTTGCGGGCCACCGGCATCAATCGGCTTTCCAGGAGATAGGCCTTCTCCCGGGTCAGGACCAAACCGGATCGGTCCTTGAAAAACTGACTTGCGAAATCGAAATCGTCCGGTTTCATCGCGTCCCGCCGATCATCTTCGTGACGAAAGGAGCGATTTGGGACAATGGCAGGACGGCGCTGCATATGCCGTCTGTCGCCACCGCCCCAGGCATCCCCCAGACCACGCTGGTCGCTTCGTCCTGGGCAATGACGGTGCCGCCAGCGGCGGCGACCGCCCGCCCGCCGATCAGCCCGTCGGAGCCCATTCCCGTCAGAATCGCCGTCAGCACGCGACCTCCGTACACGTGGGCCAGACTGCGCAGCATCGGGTTGACGGACGGGCGGCAATAGTTCTCGGGCGGGCCGCTATCCAAACGGACTACCTGTCGCACGCCCTTTCTCTCGACCACCATGTGAAAGTTTCCCGCCGCCAGATAGGTCCGGCCCGGCGTCACGACCTCGCCGTCCTTCGCCTCGGCGCAGGCCAGGCCGGTGGTCCGCGCGATATGGTCGGCCAGAACCGCCGTAAAGGTGGCCGGCATGTGCTGGGTGATGAAAGTCGGCACGCGAAGGTTGGGGCCGATACCCTTCAGCAGCGAAAGCAGCGCTTGCGGCCCGCCGGTCGAACTGCCGATCGCCAGGACATCCACCGACATTGTGCTGGCCGCCCTCAGCACGATCGGCTTCGGCGGCAGTTTCGCAATCGTCTGCGGGGCTGCCCGGCGGATTGGGCGGCCAGCCCGCGCCCTTCTCCGCGCCCCGCCAAGGCTGCGGATCTTTTCGATCAGTTCGCGCCGGAAATCGCTGGCGCCGCTGATGTCGCGGGCCGCCGATGGCTTCGGCACATAGTCGGCCGCCCCGGCCTGAAGGGCCCGGATGCTGATCTCGGCGTTGTGCAACGACAGCGTCGAGGCAATGATCACTTTGACGTCGGGGTCGATTTCCAACAGCTTCGGCAAGGCCGTCAGGCCATCCATGACCGGCATTTCGATGTCGAGGATGACGACGTCCGCATCGGCGCGCGCAAGCCCGCTGACGGCAAGCTGTCCGTTGCCGACCGAAGCCACCACGTCGATATCGGGTTCGGCTTCGATCATACGGGTGATCAGGCCACGCACCACCGCCGAATCATCGACGAGCATGACGCGAATCGGGTCTCCCCCGGCTTGTCGCCCGGTGGTGATGCTCACCCCGCCCTTATCCATCTCACCCACCGATAACTCCTTCGCTGTTCAAGTCAGAGCAAACCGACTTGGGCGAACTTGGCTTGAATGATCTCGCTGTCGAACGGTTTCATGACGTACTCGTTGGCACCCGCTTCAATGGCCGCCTGGATGTGGCTGATATCGTTCTCGGTCGTACAGAACACGACGATGGGCCCCTTGCCGTTGGGCAGGGCCCGCAGGGCTCTTAGGAATTCGATTCCGTTCATCACCGGCATGTACCAGTCGAGCAGAATGGAATCGAATGCCTTTGCCTTGCAAACGTCCAAGGCTTCCTGGCCGTTCGCCGCCTCGCTGACCTCAAATCCGAGGTCTTCGAGAATGTTTCTCGCCACCTTTCGGATCACTCTCGAATCATCAACGACCAAACACGATTTCATATGCGCTTCCCCCCGGGGGACTGGCCTGCCCTCAGCTTCCCTTAACGATTACGGCGCCCACCCACACCTTGGGACGTTCCCGTCTCCGCCGAAGCCGACCGGCCCCGACGGTAGTCCCATCATCCGCACAATGCGAGGCGGGTCAACTAGCAAAAGTGTAACGCCGTGTCACACGCGAACTACAAATCGTTACGCATGCCCCGTCGCGCCGTCATCATTTCGTAACAGCTGCCCCCCTATGATCCTGGGCGCCCGGGGTTGACAATGACCTGTCCTCACGCGCTACTGCCTCCAGTCCTCGCAGGAGCCTCCTCCCGCGACAGCAGGTCCGAGGAAAGCCATGGAATCGCCCACCGCGGAAAGGCCGAAGGAGACTCTCTCCGACGTTGACCGTGATTCGTTGCACACGTTGCCGCTGTCGATCATCCCGTTTGAGACGCTTTCGTTGCGCCGGGCGCGGTTGATCAAGAACGTCCGGCTACGCAGTGTAGTGGAGTTGTTCGAGGAGAAGCAGACGGGCAGCGGGCAGATGGAGATTGCCGACGTCGCCAAGGAGTTTGGGTGGCCGAAGGACCAGCCGGTGGCGGACCGCGACATGCTG
>JACZKS010000014.1 GCA_014859895.1 Rhodospirillales bacterium | reverse complement strand
GCATGCGCTGCTCGATGCGGGCGGCGGTCGCGCCCGCCAAGCGGGGACCGAGGCCGGCGCTCGCCGCCCGCATCGAGCAGCGCATGCTGGACGACCTCAAATCCGGCCATGTCGGCCGCGAGGAACTGGCCGGCTGGACCGAGGAAGCCTTGAAGGCCGAATACGGCGCGTCCCGCGATACCTGCCGCAAGGCCCGCCATGCGGCGCTGTCGAAGTTTGTCGGCGTTTCAGCGACCGCCAACTCCGACCAATAGCCACCATCGACAAATAGCGCCACGCCACGGGCTCGGGCACAAACGCCCGTATGACCGGGCCTACGCACATTTTTGGCTTCGCGCGCCTCTCCCGTCACCCCGCGGAGGCGGGGGTCCAGGGCCCGGCGCCGCAACGCGCGGAGAGGCCGGTCTGGATTCCCGCCTGCGCGGGAATGACAAAGAAAGAGAGCGTCACCCCCGCGCCGCAACGCGCGGAGAGGGAGATGGACGGCGGGTCCTGGAGGCAAGCCATGCCTGCGCTGCTTGACGAATTCCTGGCCGCGCTGGAGACGGCAAACGAGGCCGATTTCGCGGCGCTGGCGGCGGCCGGGGTCGGGGATGCGGCGCTTTTGCGCCTGCCGATCCCCGGCGTCGTCGGGGCGGCGCCGGTGCGGCCGCTGGCCGGCGGGCTTTACGAGCCGGCCGGGGAGGGCGCGGAAAGCGCCATCCGCGCCTGGATCTTTCCCACCAACCTGCTGGGCACGGTGCGCCACGCCACGCCCGAAGACCTCATCGCCATCGCCCAGAGGCCGCCCCATCGCTGGCGGCTGCGGCTGGGCGCGGCAACGGTGTTGGGCGCCCACGAGATCGAGCGGCGGTCCTTTGCCCCGGCCCGCGCCTGGCACAGGGACGTACTCGACGGCCCGACGGAGGAGCCGCTGGCCCTTTGGCAAACGCCACTGGCCTGGCTCAAGGCCGGGTGCCGGGGCGCCGTCGTGCTCGACTGGCCGGCCGCCGCCTTCGACCTGCTGGGGATTTGGACCGCCATCGTCGCCGAGGACGTCGGGCACGGCCTCGACATCCGGCGCCGGCTCCGCCGGCCGGTACCGTGCCCGCCGATCCGCGTTCCGGCCGGGAAGGAGGCCGCATGATGACCTCGACCGTTCCCCTCGAAGAGGCGGTGCGCCAGGGCCGGCGCGACAGCCGCCCGGCCTGGACCGGGGCGCCGCTGGAAGGCGTCATCGATCCGGTCTCGCTGCAAGGCGCCCGGGTCCCGGTCATGGAATGGGTGGTGCCGCAATGGGTGCCGCTGGGCACCGTGACGCTGCTGGGCGGCGACGGCGGGGTCGGCAAGAGCCTCTTGGCCCAGCAGCTCGTCACGGCGTGCGCCCGCGGCCTGCCGTGGCTGGGGCTGCCGGTCAGGCGCTGCCGGGCGCTGGGCATCTTCTGCGAGGACAGCGGCGACGAGCTGCACCGCCGCCAGGCCCGCATCAATGCCGCCTACGGCATCGATTTCGCCGACCTCGGAGATTGTTTGTGGGCGTCGCGCGTCGGCCACGACAACCTGCTGTGGGTGAAGGAGGGCGCCTACGATCCGCCGCGCGCCACCCCGCTGTTCGAGCAGATCCTCGGCAGCGCGGTGGCCTTCGGGGCCGGGCTGGTGGTCATCGATTCGCTGCACGACGTCTATGGCGCCAACGAGAACGCCCGGCCCGAGGCCCGCCAGTTCATCCAGCACCTCCAGATGATCGCCGAGGCGACGGGAGGCGCCGTCATCCTCACCGCCCACCCCAGCCTGACGGGGATGGCCAGCGGCACCGGCATGTCGGGCTCGACCGCCTGGAACGCCGCCGTGCGCTCGCGGCTCTACCTGACGCGCCCGCGGCCGGAAGCCGAAGACGACGACGCCCGCCGGCTGGAGCGCAAGAAGGCCAACTACGCCAAGGCCAACGACAGCCTGGCGCTGCGCTGGCACGAAGGCGTGCTGGCGCCGGATGGGCCGATGGGCGGGGGCGGCGGCATGGTCGGGGCCATCGAGAACCGCCTCGCGGATCGCATCTTCCTGGATTGCCTGGACGCCGCCGCCCGCCAGGGCCGCCCGGTGTCGGACGCCAAAAACAGCGTCCGTTACGCCCCCCGGATGTTCGCCACCATGGCCCAGGCCAAGGGCATGACCCGACGCGACCTGGAACGGGCGATGGCGCGCCTGTTCAACGCCGGCGCCATCCGGGTCGGCTCGTCCCGGGCCGGCAACCGGCACGCCCAAAGAGCCCTCGTCAGGGACGCGGAATGAACCGCGCCCGGCCGGTCGGGTGCGCCAAGTCCTCCTGTAAGTCATTGATTTCATTGAGGGGAAAATGCGTCAAGTGTGTTGCGTCAAGTGCGCTAAGTTATTGATTCTGCTGCGCTCGGTCTGCGTCATGTGTGTGTCCCCCATACCCCCCATAGGCGCCGGGCACCCCCTTAAAGGGGCGCGCCCGCGCCTGGGGGAATCACGCCGCCTTGCCGGCCCGCAGGGTGATGTTGAGGGCCTTCATGACGCCGAGCAGCGTCGACAGCTTGGGGTCGCCCTCGGCGCTGAGCGTCTTGTACAGCGCCTCGCGGGTGACCCCGGCGTCCCGGGCGACCTGGGTCATGCCGTGCGCCCGCGCCACCACCCCGAGCGCGGCGGCGATATAGGAGGCATCGCCGGTTTCGAACGCATCGCTGATGAGCTCGGCGCGGGATTCGTCGGTGTCGAGATATTTGGCGGCATCGAAGGGAAAGGTGTCGGTTGCCATGTCGCTCACTCCAAGTCCGCGGCCATTGCCTTGGCCCGCTTGATGTCCTGGTCCTGGCTGCCCTTGCCGCCGCCGCAGAGCAGGATCACGACGACGGTCCCGCGGCGGGTGAAATAAACGCGATAGCCGGGACCGTGATCGACGCGAAGCTCGCCGACGCCATCGCCGACGGATTTCGTGTCGCCGAACAGCCCGCCTTGCAGCCTGACGATCCGCTGGGCGATCCGCCGCTTGGCGAGGCCGTCCTTGAGGCCATCGAGCCAGTCGCGGAAGACGACGGTTTGGCGGACTTCGATCACGATGTGTAATTTATAGATTACATATTGGCCGAAGTCAACCGTCGCCCCCCCGGAGGAGGGCGGCGGCGGGCGGGGCGGGCGGCCCCCCCGCAGGGCGCGCCCGCGCCGGGAGGTATGAGTGGCGGGAGCAAAAACAGCCATGACCCAGGACCCGCGGATCGCCGCAATGCCCGGTATGCGCCCATGTACATGGGCGGTTTCCGTACGCCGGCCCCATCTCAAGCCGCGCGGCCTGTGTTGGCCGGCATCCGGAAACCTTCACCAAGGCAGTCATTCGATCAAATCGCAACGAATGTCAGTTAGGAGCCTTTATTGGTCATTGGCCCTCCGACTAAACTACGCATATGATAAGCATCAGACCCGCAAAAGACTGTGAATCCTGCCTTCTGCCGGAGATCGAGCGCAGCTCCGGTGAGATATTCCGCCAATTGCCGGGGTTGGAGTGGATTGCAGACGACAAGGTGCAATCAGAGAAACAGCATCGTGCCCTGATCGCAGATGGCCTTGCCATCGTCGCGGATGTGCAAGGCTTTGGAATTGCGGCGTTCCTGAACGGAGAGGTGACACCCGACGCCTTGCACATTTGGCAAATAGCCGTCCATCGCGATCAGCAGGGGCATGGCATCGGGCGGAAACTAATTGAAGCGGCGCAGCAGTTTGCTACTGATCACGGTATCAATGCACTGACCTTGACCACGTTCAGGGAAGTGCCATGGAATGAATCCTATTATCAAAGGCTTGGGTTCGTCACGCTGGACGACGAAGACCTCGGTCCCCGGCTAAGGGCTGTTCTGGATTCCGAAGGACAGGCGGGGATACCCATGGAGCGACGTTGCGCGATGAGGAAACTTCTCTAACGGCGGCTCTGGTCCCAACAGCTGAAATCAATACAAACCAGCCAATGTCCCCATCAGGACGAACCGCCGTGGCCCCCCCGGCGGGCGGGGTGCCGTCGCCTTACTCCAGCGCTTCCCGGGCCTTCGCCTCGATTTCCGGCGTCACCTCGCCCGACCGGGCGGGCAGGGCGGCGGCGCCCCGTTCGCCGTTGCGCTCGATGTCATCGATCAAAAGCTTCATCTCGGCGATCTCGAGGAGCTGCGATTCGATGATGGCGTCGGCCAGCTCGCGCACCCGCGGGTCGCTGATGGCGGCCTTCCTGGCGTTGTTGATGGCGATCGAATGGTGCGGGATCATCGAGTTCATGAAGCTGACGTCGTCGATGAGCGCCTGGCTGCGGTTGGCGGCCAGCAGCGCGGCGCCGGCCAGGCCCGCCGCCACGACGACCGCCACCTTGGCCGCCGTGCCCCGGTACATCGACCACATGAAGCCCAGCATGACGACCGTCATCACGCAGCCCATGACCAGCGAGGCGACCAGCCGGTTCATGCTGAACAGCGCGTGGTCGAAGGCGTAGACGAGCTGGTACATCAGGAAAAACATGATGACCACCGAGACGGCGATCATCGCCGCGAACTTCGCCCAGCTTCCGTGCATCATGGAATGGGATTGATGATGGGGCTGCTGGTACCGGCTGTGCTGCTCCATGGCACTCTCCCGCTGGCGACACTGCGCCAGGGGAACCCGCGAAACGCCGGGCGGTTCCGTTGGTCGAGGATTTGGCGGACTTATCCGGTCTCCAGACGACGGCCAGAAGGCCAACCGAACCGAGGGCACGTCCAGCTCTATGCCGGCGGGACGGGTGGCGAGCCTGAGGGCGGCTTGTGGCCTCTCCCCTCTGCCAGAAGCCAATCCACGATCGTCCTGCCGACCCGGTTCGTCAGGAAATCGGTGCGATAGAGAATGTGAAATCCGGGGCCGACAAGGTCGCGTGACGAGAACGGCGCGGCGAGAATGCCGGCCGCCAAATCGCTTTCGACGAGCGCATAGGGCACCACCGCCGCGCCCAGACCATTGATTGCGGCCTGGACGGACAGAAAGAAGTGCTCGAAGAGCGGCCCTGCCAGCGGATCGGGGCAACTGACGCCATTCAATTCAAACCAGCGCGGCCAAGCCTCCGGCCGGGACCGCATTTGCAGGAGGGGGAGGCCCAGAAGGTCCTTCGGGACCTTGAGGGCGCCTTTTTCGACCAGGTTCCTTGCGACAACGACCGTCGCGACATCATCAAGAAATCGGTCGCATCGGTGATCGGCCCGGTTCATGGCGTCGCGGCGGATGATGATGTCGTAAGGCTCGCCCAGGCCGGCAATCTGATCCGTCGAAGACGTCGAGACCCTGACTTCGATTTCGGGGTGCGCGGACTGGAACCCCGGCAGCCTCGGGATCAGCCAGCGCATGGCGAAGGAGGGCGTCGTGTTGATCGTGACGACGCGGGCCCCGCCGCTGCGCGCGAACTGCTCGGATGCCATCGCGATACGATCGAAACCCAGGCGTATGTCCTCCAGGAAGGCCGCCGCTTCGGCGGTCGGGGCAATCCGCTTGCCGCGGCGGAGAAACAATGGCCTGCCGAAATAGCCTTCCAGGATCGAGATCTGCTGGCTGATCGCGCTGTGAGAGACGTTGAGTTCGCGCCCGGCCGCCGAGACGCTGGAATGTCGTGCCGCCGCCTCAAAGGCCCGCAGAGCTTTCAACGAGGGCATCCGTCTCATTTGATCGTCACTTTTTCTAACAAACTTGTTATTTTTTTGAAGTTGCCCACTGTCGCCGGAATTGTCAATGTCGCCACAGTTGGCGCGTCAAAACGGGAATTTGGGAAAAGGCGCCGGCCGGATTATTTGTAAGAATCACTAACGGATCGCCAGGCGCGGCCACGGTCCAGGGAGCCAGTCATGAGCACAAGCAGCCTGCTTCGAAACAGCATTGCCGGGGAACGGCTTGTCCATGTCATGGCCGCACACAGTCCTCTGTCCGCGCAACTGGCCGAGGAAGCCGGCTTTGACGGCATCTGGGCAAGCGGCTTCGAGCTTTCCGCGCTCTATGGCCTTGCCGATGTCAGCCTCATCTCGATGACCCAGCATCTCGACATGGTGAGAGCCATGGCCGATCAGATCGCCCTGCCTATCGTTGCCGATGTCGATACCGGCTTCGGCAATGCGATCAACGTCATCCACGTCGTGCGCCAATACGAACGCGCCGGCGCGGCCGCGCTGGTCATCGAGGACAAGACCTTTCCCAAGGTGACGAGCCTCGCCGTCGGCGGCCGGCAGGAGCTGCTTGGAATCGAAGAGTTCCAGGGCAAGGTCGAAGCCGCCTGTCACACGCGCCGCGATCCGGCATTCATGGTCATCGCCCGGAACGAGGCCCTGATCGCGGGGCTGGGGGAGGCCGAAGCCCTGAAGCGCGCGGCAGCCTATGAAGAGGCTGGCGCCGACATGATCCTGATCCACTCGAAGAAGCGGACGCCAGACGAGATCGAGAGCTTCGTCAGAGCCTGGAAGGGGCGGATTCCAATCGTCATCGTGCCCACCGCCTACCCCGACATGAATGCCGAGCGCATCGCGGCGTTGGGCAAGATCAGGATGGTGATTTACGGCAACCATGCCATCCGCGCGGCGGTCACGGCGATGCAGAGCGTTTTCGCCCGCATTCGCGCCGATGGCGGCATCCACAACGTGAACAAGGACATCGTGCCGGTCCAGGAAATCTTCCGACTGCAAAAGATGGATGCAATCGAGCAGCAGGAAGCCCGCTTTCTCCGTTGAGCAAAACAACGCCGCCGCTACGCAACGAACGGGCCCGTCTGGATATGAGGATACTGGCCTTCAGCGATCTCCATGGAAACGCGGACACGGCCCGGGAAATCGTTCGCGCCTCGGGAGATGCCGACGTTGTGGTGGGCGCAGGCGATTTTGCGACGAAGGGGATTGGACTTGAAGACACGGTGAGGTTTCTGAAGGAACTGATCGTGCCGACCGTGCTCGTGGCCGGCAACCACGACAGGCTTGCGGGCCTGCGCGAAGCCTTTTGTGGCCAGGGCAATGTCCATATTCTGCATGGCGAGGCCGCCGCCATTGGCGGGGTCGATTTTTTCGGCTTGGGTTTCGAGATCCCCGCGGGGGTGGCCGAGCCGTGGAATCAACGCCTTGAAGAAGCGGAAGCGGCCGCCCTATTCACGCGATGCCCACCGCATGCGGTGCTGGTGACCCACGCGCCGCCCCACGGCGTCGCCGATATGCAACGTGACGGCACGCATGACGGGAGCCGCGCCGTTCGGGATGCGGTTCGGGATCTGGCTCCGCGCCTTCATCTCTGCGGCCACATCCATCACGCCTGGGGCACTTGCGGCCTCGTCGGAAATTGCCCGGTCCACAATTTGGGACCGTCATTGAACTGGTTCACGGTCAGATAGGCTGGCGGAAGCGGTGGGATTCGAACCCACGAGGGGCGTAAACCCCTGCCGGTTTTCAAGACCGGTGCCTTCAACCGCTCGGCCACGCTTCCATCCGCGGGCCAACCAATAGCGGATCAGGAAAGCGTTGTCTAACGGAAGGGGTGGGGTCGCTTTTGGGCGGATCCGCCGTTCCCCTTTCTTGCGGCGCGCGCTGCCGTTACCATCGCCATCGCTCCGGCGAAACCTTGGGTGACGTCCAGAGCATTTTCCGCTCGGGCGGGATCATTTTTCCTCGTCACCCCGCGTAGGCGGGGGTCCAGGGCAAGTAACGGAGCGGTTGCCCTGGATTCCCGCCTTCGCGGGAATGACGGCTTGGGGGCTGCAAATGCTCAAGTGGGGAAACGCGATGGTATCCTTAAGGCCTCTCGACTTCCTTTGGCTGCTGGCCGGCCTGCTGGTGGCCTTGGCCGCCGTCCGGCCGGCCGTGGCCGAGGAGGCCATCCTCGACTATCGCAGCCGCATCGTCATCAACGCCGACGCCACGCTGACGGTGACCGAGACGCTGCGGGTGCGGGCCGAGGGAAACGCCATAAAGCGCGGCATCTTCCGCGCGTTTCCAACCCGTTACCGCGACCGGCGGGGGGAAGACGTGAAGGTGGCGTTCGAGGTGCTGGACGTGCAACGCGACGGACGGCCGGAGCCGTTCCGCGTCGAAACCGCCCCGAACGGCAGCATCCTTTATATCGGGCAGCCCGACGTCCTTCTGGAGCCGGGGGAAACCACCTACACCCTGGTTTACAGGGCCAACCGCCAGATCGGCTATCTCGCCGACGTGGACGAGCTCTATTGGAACGTCACCGGCGGCGACTGGGCCTTGCCCCGCCAGCGCGTCGAGGCGGTGGTGGTGTTGCCCTACGGCGCGCCGGTCCTGCGCCAGGCCGCCTATACCGGCTGGGCCGGCCAGCGCGGCGAGGCCTACGCCGTCGATCGCGACGCCAACGACGACATCCGCTTCACCACCACGCGGCCCCTGGGGCCGGGCGAGGATCTGACCATCGCGGTCGCCTGGCGGAAGGGCTATGTCGCCGAACCGTCGGCGGCGGAGGCCGCGTGGGAGACGGCCACCGACAATGCCAGTGCGCTTGCCGGAGCGGCCGGACTGCTGCTCGTGCTCGCCGCCCATGGCGCGATGTGGCGCCGGGTCGGGCGCGACCCCAGGCGCGGCCCCATCGTGCGCGTCTCCGCGCCGCCGCGCGGCCTGTCGCCGGCCGCCATGCGCTACGTCTTGCGCCGCGAGGTTGACGACAAGGCGTTCGCCGCCGCCCTCGTCGACATGGCCGTCAAGGGCGCGATTGCTATCGAGGCCGGTGAGGTTGCCTTCACCCTGCGCCGCTTGGGCGAGGGGGGCGCCGCCCTGTCGCCCGGCGAGGCGAAGGTTTTCGCCACGCTGTTCGGCGGATCGCGTGAGACGATGGACATCGGCAGATCCTACCATCCGGTCGTCGGCGCCGCGCGGGCCGCGCTGGCGGGCACGCTGAAGGCGGAATTCGGCCGCGCGCTCTTTTCAACGAATCGGGCCTATCTGCTGCCCGGCGCGGCGCTGAGCGCGCTGACGCTGGCCGCCATGATCCTGGCGGCGCCGTCGCCGGCCGATGCGGCCGGGGTGATGATTTTCTGCGCGCTGGCCCTTGGCGCGCTGGCCTTCTTCGGCTCGCGGGGGCTGGCCGCCTTCCAACGACGGGGGCGTGGTGGCCGGCCCATGGCGCCCATCGTGTTCGGGGCGGTCCTGCTGGCGGCGGTGGCCGGCATGGCCGCCGCTGTCGGCAAGGCCACCCTCGAGGTCGTGCCGCCGATGCCCTTCGCGCTCCTGGTGCTGATCATTCTGGTCAACGCGCTGTTCCTCCACCTGATGTCGGCGCCGACGCTCGCCGGACGGCGGATGATGGACGCCATCGAGGGCTTCCGGATGTACCTCGCCGAGACCCCACAGCCTCGCCCCGAGCATCTGCCCTACGCGCTGGCGCTTGACCTCGAACATGAGTGGGGCGAGCGGTTGGCGGCGGCCCTCGGCGCCGAGCCCTTCCACCCGGCCTGGTATTCCGGGCAACCCGGGGAACGCAGCACCAGCGACTCCTTTGCCGCCGCGCTGGCCGGCGGCCTCGCCGGCGCCGTCTCGGCCTCGGCCAACGCGCCGGGCTCGGCC
>JACZKS010000143.1 GCA_014859895.1 Rhodospirillales bacterium | reverse complement strand
GACCGTCGACGCCCTTTTCGCTGCGGCGGCCGGTGACGCCCGCCTCGACTGGCGCCTGGAATTCGAAGACGGCGGCGGGCGTGCCGGCTCGGCCCGCCCCGGCGAGCTGGCGGGGGCCCGGACCGAGGGGCCGAACGACGAGCCACTGCTGGCGGTGCGTCTCGACCTCGGGGCCGGGTTGCCGCTCGGCTACCACCGGCTTTGCCTTGACGGCCCGGCTGTGTCCGGGCGCAAGGGATGTATCCAGACCCTCATCGTGGCGCCGGCCCGCTGCCATCTGCCGGCGGCGTGGGAAGCCGGCGGCCGCAGCTGGGGGATGGCCGTCGAGCCCTATGCGCTGTGTACGGCCGGCGACTGGGGGATCGGCGACTTCACCGCATTGGCCGACTTGGCCCGTGCCGCCGGCGGCCTTGGCGCCGACGCCGTCGGCGTGACGCCGCTGCACGCGCTGTTTCCGGCTCGGCCCACCCATGACAGCCCCTACTACGGGTCGAGCCGGGTGTTCCTCAACGCACTCTTCATCGACGTCGCGGCAGTGCCCGACCTGGCCGAGGACGAAGCCGTGCGTGCCCGACTTGCCGCGCCCGCCTTCGCCGCTACCAGGGAAGCCTTGGCGCGGCGCGACCTGATCGACTACGAGGGCGTGGCGTCGCTCAAGTTTCCGGTGCTGCGCGACCTGTTCGCCGGTTTTCGGGCGCGCCATCTTGAAGCCGGCAGCGACCGTGGCGCCTCCTTCCGGGCGTTCGTGCAACGCGGTGGCCCGGCACTGGCGGCGCACGCCGTCTTCGATGCGCTCAGCGCCGCTTTCTGCCCCGACTGGCGAAGCTGGCCAGCCGATTGCCGGCGGCCCGACGGTGCCGGCGTGGCGGCATTCCGCGCCGCACATCCCGAAGACGTCGACTTTTTTCTCTACTTGCAATGGGAAGCCGACCGCCAGCTGGCGGCGGCGGCCGAGGCGGGCCGGCAAGCCGGCCTCGCGGTCGGGCTCTATCGCGACGTCGCGTTGGGGGCATCGCCGGACGGGGCGGAGGTGTGGGGGTACCAGGATTCCCTGGTCTTCGGCGCCGAGATCGGCGCGCCTCCCGACGCCTTCAATCCCGACGGCCAGGGTTGGGGCCTGCCGCCCTTCGATCCGTATGTCCTGGGCGAGGTGGCCTATGCGCCGTTCATCGACCTCCTGCGCGCCAACATGCGCCACGCCGGAGCCGTGCGCATCGATCACGTGATGGGTCTGGCCCGCCAGTTCTGGATCCCGGCCGGAGGCTCGCCGGCTGACGGGACCTATATGCGATTTCCGTTGGAGGATCTGCTGGGCATCCTGGCGTTGGAAAGCCGGCGCCATCGCTGCGTCGTCATCGGCGAGGATCTGGGCACCGTTCCCGACGGTTTCAGGGATCGTTTGACCCAGGCCGGCATCCTGTCCTACCGGCTGCTGTATTTCGAGCGCGGCGACGACGGCGCGTTCACGCCGCCGGCCCACTATCCCGCTCTGTCGTTGGCGGCAATCTCCACCCACGACCTGCCGCCGCTGCCCGGCTATTGGAATGGACACGACATCGAGACGCGGGCCCGGCTTGGCCTGCTCGCCTCCTCCGGCGCCGAACGCGCCGCCAAGCGCGAACGCGTCAACGACCGCAGCGCCCTAACCGATACGTTGCGTGCCCATGGCGGGCTCTCTGAGGGCGACCATCCGTCGCCCGACGACATCGCGCTTGCGGCGTATCGATTCCTGGCCCGCACGCCGTCCCATCTTCTGATGGTGCGGCCCGAGGACATCTTGGGGCTCATGGAGCAGACCAACCTGCCGGGCACCCGCGACGAGCACCCCAACTGGAAGCGCCGGCTGCCGCTGACCGTCCAGGCGTTAGCGGCAGACTCCAGGCTGCGCCGGCTGGCCGCCATGCTGGCCGCCGAAGGCCGGGCCGAGGCGACCCTAGCTGTCGATGCCGGTCCTGAGGGCAACGGCGACCGGCAGGATTGACAGCAGATCGGCGAGCATCAGCCGGCCGTCTCTGCCGGCACTCAGGCGCGCCCTGGTGAAAAGCTGGGACCACGACCCCGAACTGAGATCTTCCGGCAGAACGAGCGCGGTGTCTCCCCAGGTGGCGGCGCCGAGAGGAAACGGCCGTCCGGCTTCGGTGAGGCGGGCGACCAGACGAGGCACCGCCACCAGCAGCGTGGCTCCGGCGCCGCGCCGCACGAAAGCGATCCCGTGATCGGCCTTGTCTCCGACCACCGTTACCGCATCGTAGCCGCCTTCCGCGAAAAGGCCGGGGTGCTGGCGCCGGATCGACAGCAGGCGCCAGATGATGAACAGCTTGATGCGGCCGTCCGGCCAGGTCCGCAGCAGGTCCGCCACGGCCTCATCGACGCCCATCCTTGACAGATCGTCAAGCAGGCGGCGCCGGAGCTCAAAATCGACCGGCCGGCGATTGTCGGGGTCGACCAGGCTGAAATCCCAAAGCTCGCTGCCCTGATAGAAGTCGGGCACTCCCGGCGCCGTCAGCTTGAGCACGGCCTGGCTCAGCGAATTGACGGTGCCCGCCTCCGCCACCCGATGATGGAAGGCCCGGAAATCATTGAGGAGGAGGTTGCGCCGCCGGCCGTCCAGCAGGCGGCCGACGAAGGTGGCGAGCGCCGCCTCGTAGGCCTCGTCGGGGTCGATCCAGCTGGAATGAACCTTGGCCTCGCGCACCGCCTTGGTCATGTAGGCGACGATCCGATCGCGAAAGACGTCCAGTGCGTCGGCGTCGATCGGCCCATCGCCGTGAAACTCGGCTGGCCAGGCGCCGATGAGGGCCTGATAAAGCAGGTATTCGTCGTTGGCGGCAGGGGCAGGCCGGCCGTCCACCTCGACCCGCAGGCGGCGCGTGAGGGTGCGCCAGCGGCGTACCTGGCGCTCCCACAGGCCGGGGATTTCCGACAGCGCGTCGATGCGCGCCCTGGCGTCCTCGCCGCGCTTGGTATCGTGAGTGGCGGTAGCCAGCATGGCGTGCGGCCAAGACTTGGCCCGTTCCTGCATGCCATGGTGGAAGGCCGACACCGTGGTGCCGAAACGGCCCGGCTCGCCGCCGACCTCGTTCAGCGAGACCAGTCTATTAAAGCGATAGAAGGCGGTGTCCTCGACGCCCTTGGCGGTGACCGGGCTGGAATACTGTTGGAACTTCATGGCCAGACGCCGGACTTCGCTTCGCCGGTAGGGGCTTCGCCGGCCGGCCGCCAAATCGGTGGTCAGCACGGCGTGGATGAAATCGAAGACGCTTTTGTCGGCCCGCCGGCTCCGCTTGCGAGCCAGGGACAGCGCCCAGTCGAGGTCCCGGCGATCGCTAGCGACCGCTCCCCGGGCGTCGACATAGGTGCGGTAGACCGGGAAACAGGCCGCTACCTCGCGCAACGCCTGGCGCAGGCCGATCAAGGTATGGTCGCGGGTCAGCCAGCTCATCTCGGCCAGGCGGTTGAACCCGTTGGCGAGCACGCGAAGCTCGCTGGCCAGTTCCAGGTCCATGACCTGGCGCCGGCCCATGTAGGCGACGTCCTCGAACGCCGCCGACTCCCCCGCTAGGCGCCGATAGGTCTGCGACAGGGGCCGTTCGGAGGCGGCGTCAACGAAGAGGCCGTTGACGCGGTTCAGAAAGTCGTAGCCGGTGGTGCCGGCGACCGGCCAGTCCTCGCGCAGGCGTTCGTGGGGCGCCAGGATCTTCTCGACGACGATGTAGAATGGCTGGCCCTCCGGCAGACCGGCGGCGGTCCGTGCCCGGGCTTGCAAACGCTCCAGGTAGTGGCGGGGGTCGAACAGGCCATCCACGTGGTCGATGCGCAGCCCATGCAGGCGGCCTTCGGCGATCAGGCGCAGCACCAGCGCGTGGATGGCGTCGAACACCGCCGGCACCTCGACGCGCAGCCCCGCCAGGTCGTTGATCTGGAAGAAGCGGCGGTAGTTGATCTCCTCGGCGGCGACCCGCCAGAAGGCAAGACGGTAGGACTGGGCTTCGAGCAGGCGGTGAAGGGCGGTGAAGCTGGACGCATCGCCGGGTCTGCCGTTGATCCTCTCCAACGCTACCTCCAGGCCGTGGGCCAGGGTGGGGTGGCGGGCGACGGCGGCGGCCAATTGTTCCTTGAGCGAACGGGCCTCGTCGTGGCGGGCGGCGCGGCTGCGAGCCGAGCGGGCCGGATGGCGGAGGTTGTGAAAGCCGGCGGCGATCGGCTTGATCTCCTCGACGCCCGAATCGGCGCCGTCGGCGCCCAGCGTCCGGGCGACGCCGCCGAGAAGGTTGCCGTAGTGAGGCGGCGAAACCGGAAAGCGATGCGCGTAATACCATACCGAAAACGAACCCTCGGCAGGGTCGAAGGCCAGCCGCAATTCGCCGGCTTCCAGAACCCGGCCATAGTGGTCGCCGAGGACGGGCAGCAGCACCTTGCCCCGTAGCGCCGCCTGGGCCGGCCGCCAGTCGATATCGAACACTTGGGCGTGGGGTGATTCCTGGCCCCATTCCAGGACGTCGAGCCACCAGGCGTTGTCGGCGTGGCCCACCCCCATGTGGTTGGGCACGAAGTCTAGGATCTGGCCCATGCCGCGCTCCGTGAGCGCGTCGCAGAGGGAGGCAAAGGCCGCCTCGTCGCCGACCTCGGGGTTGAGCGCATTGTGATCGACGATGTCGTAGCCGTGGGTGCTGCCGGCGCGCGCCTTGAGGTAGGGCGAGGCATAGAGATGGCTGATGCCCAGCCGATCCAGGTAATCGACGACGGCGGTCGCGTCGGCGAAACCGAAGCCGCCATGGAACTGCAGGCGGTAGGTGGCGCGCGGAATGGCGGGGATATCGGCGGCGCTCATGCCGGTCCGGCCCTGGCGTCCGCGAGGAAGACGGCAGTCGACCACGCGGGAAGCGGCATCCCCGGCCGTCCGAAGCCGTCTTCGGTGGCGAACAGCAGCCGCCCGCTCGCCCGCGGCGAGGCCTCGGGGGTCGGTTCGGCGGCAAGGTTCACCATCATGGTCAGGCGGGCGCCGTCGCCCAGCTGCCACGCCACCGCCAGGCCGGCCCCGGCCCGCCAGAGCACGCGCCCGGCGGCGGCGCCCGGCAACCGGTGCACGATCTCGTAGCGGCGCAGTGACAGCAGCTGGCGGTGCAGATCAAGCCATCCGATGGCGGCGGCATCGTCGGCGGCCGGGCGGGTCAGCACGGAACGGCGGAAGGTCTCCTCGGCGGTGGGATCGGGGATGAGCTCGCGGGCCGCCTCGTCGCGAAAGGCGGGAAAGTCGGCGAATTCCCGCCGCCGGCCGTCGCGCACCGCCGCCTTCAACTCGTCGCCGAGGTCGCAGAAGAAGAGGAACGGCTGATCGGCCCCCCACTCCTGTCCCATGAACAGCAAGGGCACCGCCGGGGCCAGCAGCAGCGCCGCGGTGGCGGCCCGAAGCGCCTCCGGCGGCGCCAGCCTGGTCAGCCGGTCGCCCAGCGCGCGGTTGCCGATCTGATCGTGGTTCTGCACGAAGCCGACGAAGGCGGTGGGAGGCAGTTGCGAACTGACTTCGCCGCGCCTGCTCCCGAAATAGGGGCTGGCGTCGCCCTGGTAGGCGAAACCCTCGGCCAGGCAGCGGCCGAGGTGGGCGGCGGCATCGTCACCGAAGTCGGTGTAATAGCCGTGCGTCTCGCCGGTCAGCAGCACGTGGAAGGCGTGGTGGATGTCGTCGTTCCACTGGGCGGCATAGTGGCGCGGCCGGCCGTCCTCGTTCCGCTCGAGGTAGTGAGCTTCGTTCGAGCCGTTCTCCAGTACCAGATGGACGTGCCGCCCGGCCCCCGGACCGGCCCTGACGGCATCGGCCAGTTCCTCCAGGATGTCGGGGCTGGAGCGATCCTCGATGGCATGCACCGCGTCCAGGCGCAGGCCGTCGAAGCGGTACTCCTCCAGCCAGTAGAGGGCGTTCTCGATGAAGAAGTCGCGTACCGGCCGGCTGTCTTTGGCGTCGAAGGCGATGGCGGCGCCCCACGGAGTCTGGCGGCCGGGATCGAAGAAGCGTTCGGCATAGGCGTGCAGGTAGTTTCCCTCGGGGCCGAAGTGGTTGTAGACGACATCGAGGAAGATCATCAGGCCGAGCCCGTGGGCGGTATCGACGAGGGCTTTCAAATCCTCCGGCCGGCCATAGGCCGAATCGGGGGCGTAGAGGCCGACGCCGTCATAGCCCCAGTTGCGCCGTCCCGGGCAGTCGGCCACCGGCATCAGCTCGACGGCGGTGACGCCCAACTCGGCCAGCTCTTCCAGATGGCCGGCGGCGGCCGCGAAAGTCCCCTTGTCGGTGAAGGTGCCGACGTGGAGCTCGTAGAGCACGGTTTCCTCCCACGGACGGCCGCGCCAATCGGGATGCCGCCATGTGTAAGCCAGCGGATCGATCACCTCGCTGGGGCCGTGTACGTCGGCCGGCTGGAATCGCGAGGCGGGATCGGGCACGGCGAGGCTACCGTCGACGCGGAACCGGTAGTGGCTGCCGGGACCGGCGTCGGCTACCCGCGCTTCGCGCCAGCCGGCGTCGAGGGCAGCCATCGGCACCTCGATGGTCCCTTCCCCTTCTCTCAGCTCGACCAGCAGGGCGACGTCCTCGACGTTTGGCGCCCACAGGCGAAAATGGGTGCCTCCGGCGTCGGTTTCGGCGCCGAACGGCATGCGATGGATGAAACGGTTCACGGCGAACCTCCCTCGAGGCGATCGAACGGCGTCCCCTCTCAGATGGGCGGGTCTGCCGCCATCCGCGAGGGAGAAACCACGAAGGGCGTCGGCATGTTCCGTAACCAATCGGACCGAATCGTCCGCCGCCGCTTGCGATGGTAACATGAACATGTCGTGGACGACGTTGTTGCGGCCGCGGCTGTTCTTCTGAGGAGGCATCTCATGGGTTCACCGCTACAGGCATCCGATCCAGGGGCGCCCTATTGCGCTCCCTCGGATCCCCATCCCCGCACGCCGCGCCTAACTCTCCCGGCCGGAACCTGCGATTGCCACGCCCACGTCTTCGGTCCGGCGACGGCCTTCCCTTATTCGTCGGCCCGCATCTACACGCCGCCGGACGCGCTGCCGGCGGACTACGTGAAGATGCTGCGCACGGTCGGCGTCGAGCGCGCGGTGCTCATCCAGCCCAGCGTGTACGGTGCCGACAATTCGGCGATGCTGGCGGCGATGGCCGGTTTCCCGCTGCCGTGCCGGGGCGTGGCGGTCGTCGAGGAGATGGTTTCCGACGCCGGGATTGCGCGCCTGCACAAGGCCGGCATCCGCGGCATCCGCTTCAACGTCGTCGACGTCAGGGACCCCACCGGCACCATGCCGCTGGCCGCCATCGAGGCCCTGGCGTTGCGGGTGAAGCCGTTGGGCTGGCATGTCGAGTTCCTGGCCCACGTCGATGATCATCCCGATCTCGACCGCCGGTTCGCCGATTTCCCGGTCCCCATTGTCTTCGGGCACATGGGCTACATGCGCCCGCCGCTGACCCTGGACAACCCGGGATTCAAGGCCCTGTTGCGCCTCCTTGGCGGCGGTCGTTGCTGGGTCAAGTTCACCGGGCCGTCGCGCATATCAGCCGGCGAGATGCCGCACGCCGACGTCCAACCGATCGCCCGCGCGCTGATCGAGGCGGCGCCGGAGCGCATGATCTGGGGCAGCGACTGGCCGCACGTCATCATCCCCAAGGCGATGCCCAACGACGGCGATCTGGTCGACCTGTTGGCCGAGTGGATTCCCGATCCGGCGCGGCGCCGGCAGGTGCTGGTCGACAACCCCACGGCGTTGTATGGTTTCCCCGCCTGAACGGGTGCCGGGGCGACGGCATCCCGAGCGCACAAGGAGCAATGCCCATGGCGACGTCCATTCTTCTTCTGAACGGCCCCAACCTCAACCTGCTGGGAACCCGCCAGCCCGAGATCTACGGCCGCGAGACGCTGGCCGATGTCGAAAAGCGCTGCGTCGAGCACGGCCGCAAGCTCGGCCTCAAGGTCGTGTGCAAGCAGAGCAACAGCGAGGGCGAGCTGGTCACCTGGATCCAGCAGGCGCGCGGCAAGTTCGCCGGCATCGTGCTCAACGCCGGGGCCTATACCCACACCTCGATCGCGATGATGGATGCCATCTCGTCGGCCGAGATGGCGGTCATTGAGGTGCACCTGTCGAACATCCACCAGCGGGAAACCTTCCGCCACCTCTCCTACATTTCCAAGGTGTCGATCGGCATGATCTGCGGGCTCGGCTCGCAGGGCTACGACCTGGCGCTGGAGGCCTTCGCCAGGCGCCTGAAGACGGTCAAGTAGGTCAGACCCCGAGGTCGGGCACGTCCATCCAGCGGCCTTCGCGCCAACTGCGGTCGGCCAATTCGGCCAACTGAACACCACGGGCTCCCGCCGCCAAGGTCCATGGAAACGGCCCATCCTCGCAGACGTGGCGGATAAACAGCTCCCATTCGGCCCTGAAAGCGTTGACGAAGGGTTGCTGGTCGGGGACCTCCTGCCAGCCGGCATAAAAATCGATCGGCTGGGCCAGATCCAGACTCCATTGGGCGCGGGGCGTGGTTTCTCGCCGTTGCACGAAACATTGGCGCAGGCCGGCGACCGCCGACCCCAGGGTGCCGTCGACCTGCATGGTGACGATATCGTCGCGGCGCACCCGGAAGCACCAGGAGCTGTTGACCGAGGCGACGACGCCGTTTTCCAGCTCGATGATAGCGTAGGCCGAATCGTCGGCCGTGGCGGTGAAGGGACGCCCGCTTTCATCCCAGCGACGATCAACGTGAGTGGCGCCCAGGCAGACGATGCGCCGGGGGGAGCCGAACAGGTCAACCATATAGCGGTAGTGCGGCATCATATCGAGGATCATGCCGCCGCCGTCCTCCTTGCGGGCGTTCCACGACGGCCGTTGCGGCGCTGCGAGGTCCCCCTCGAAGACCCAGTAGCATCCCTCGACGCGCACCGCGAGGACCCGCCCAAAAAACCCGGAGTCCAGCAGCATCCTCAATTTCAGCATGCCCGGCGCCCACAGCTTGTCGTGGACGACGCCGTGCCGGCAGTCCTTGGCGGCGGCGAGGCGGTAGACCTCGAGCGCACCCTCCAGATTGGAGGCGCTCGGCTTTTCGCAGTAGACGTGCTTGCCGGCGGCGATGGCCTTTGTCAGGTTTTGCTGGCGCAGCAGGGTGGCGCCGCCATCGAAGTAGATTTCAGCGGCGGGATCGGCCAGGGCGGCGTCGAGGTCGGTGGTCCAGCGGGCAAGGCCGTACTCCTGTGCCAGCGCCTGCAGCTTTCCGGCATTGCGGCCGACCAGGATCGGCTCGGGCACAATCCGTGTTCCATCGGCCAAGGCGACCCCCCCAGCCTCCCGGATGGCAAGGATGGAATGAACCAGATGCTGGTTCTTGCCCATCCGTCCGGTGACGCCGTTCATGATCAGTCCGAGCGTGCGTTTCGTCATGGCGATCCCCCTTTTCCAAGCCTGTCCCAGTTGGTTCCGGCCGACGAGAACGGCAAGCCATTGCTTTATCTGCGGCCCAAGGGCGTTAGCCTCTTCGCCATTCGGTAGGCGGCGAAGCACGGAAAACAACCATTGCGGCTGAATACAGCCAAAGGCTGCCCGTCGATTCCCTCTGGCACACTACCATGCAAGTAGGGTACAAAGCTATTTGGCGGCTATTCAATCAAAAAGAGCGGACAGCAACGTCCTGTAGCCGAACAGGGAGAAGGAGAACGTGGCATGGCTAGAAAAACGGGCAATTATGTCGTTTTGAAACGCCGTGAATTCGTAAAGGCAACGCTAGGGGGCGTCGCTGCGACGTCGCTTGCTGCTTTTCCGGGCATTCTGCGCGCGCAGGAAAAGTACACCTTCCGCATGGGACACGCCGAGGCCGTCGGCTCGCCCATCACCGAAGCCTTCGAGACGTGGGGCAAGATGCTGCGCGAACGCAGTGGGGGGCGTATCGAGGCTCAGCATTTCCCGGCCGGCCAGCTTGGCAACTACACGCAGCTTGTCGAGGGGAATCGGCTGGGCACCATCCAGGCGACGGCTGGTGGCCCCGATACCGAGGAGGCGGTGGCTCCCGAAATTGCCGTAACCGGCGGGGCCCCCGGCTTCATCTATAAGGACGAGGCGCATGTGGACCGGGTCCTGCAAGGGCCGATCGGTGAGGAGGTTTCCCGCATCGCCCGAGAGAAGACCGGCGTCGAGTTCGTCGCCTATGCGGAGGTCGGGTTCCGTCACCTGCTGACCAAGCGCAAAGTGGTCGCCCTCGACGAGCTTTCCGGCCTGAAGATCCGTGTACCCGAGCTCAGGATCTGGATCGACTTCTGGAAGGGACTCGGCGCCAACCCGACGCCGCTTCCCTATGCCGAACAGTACAACGCGCTGTCCACCGGCGTCATCGACGCCCTGGAGGCCGATTTCTTTTCAATCAAGGGCTTCAAGTGGTTTGAGCAGGCGAAGCACCTGACGCTTACCTATCACTGGTTCCTGCCCAAAGCGGTGCGTGTCAATGCCAAGTGGCTCGACGCCCTGCCCGACGACCTCCGCAAGCTCGTGCGCGACAGCGCCAAGGCTGTCTTTGCCGAGCAGCGTGCCCAAAATCGCGCCCGCGCCGGCCAGGCCCTGCAGGAACTGAAGGACCTCGGCACCAATGTCTATCCAGTCGCGAGCCCGGAAGCCTGGCTCGCGAAGGCGAAACCGTTGTTCGCCGACTACGGGCAAAAGCATCCGTCCGCCAAGCCGATGATCGACAAGATCATAGCCCTACGGGAAGGCTAATTCCTGACGCGGCCGGAACGGGGCGTCCCGCTTCCGGCCGTTTCCTTCAGGTCTTTTGCCTTTTCCGCGAGCGGAACCGAGCGATGCAGGAAAGCGACGAACCGATAAGCGGCAATCACGGCTCCCCTCGGTTCAGGGCATTCCCCGGTCCTGGCAAGGGTGCCTTGCTGGGCCGCCTGTTCGACCGCTGCCTCGAAGGGGTATGCCTGGGGTTGCTCGTCGCCACCGTCGCCATCGCCCTGACCCAGGTGTTCTTCCGCTACGGCCTGAACGCCTCGTTGAGCTGGCCCGAGGAAATGGCCCGCTGGGCCTTCGTCTGGCTGGTCTTTGTAGGAATGGCGGTCAACACCCAGCGGCGCTCGCACATCTCCATCGACTTTCTCTCCACGCATCTGCCGGCGCTGGCAAGGCCCTATCAAGGATTGCTGGTGCGAACCGCGATGGCCACCATCAGCATCGCTCTGCTCGTTCACGGCACCGACCTGGTGAGCCGCTCCACCTACGTCTCGCCGGCCCTCGAATGGCCTTTCAAGACCCTCTATCTGGCGATTCCAGTGGGCGCAGCCTTGACTCTGCTCGCCTTGGCCCGCCAGAGGGAGCCTGGCGATCCGGTGCCGGCTGGCGGCGTGCTGGCCTGCGCGCTGGGCGCCGGCCTTTATTTCCTCGTGCGCTACTGGGGCGCCGACTTGCTGCCTGGATGGGCAACGTCGACCACCCTGGTGGCGACGGCCGTTGTGCTCATCGTGCTGGGGGTGCCGGTCGCCTTCGCCCTGGCCTTCGGGGCCTTCGCGGCATTCAGCCCGCAGGGCGAGTTGCTGTTGCTTACCGTGCCGCAGTACATGACGGCGGCGCTCGATTCCTTCATCCTGTTGGCCATCCCCTTCTTCATCCTGGCGGCCGGCCTGATGAACGTCAGCGGCATTACCGGCCGTCTGGTCGATCTGGCGACACGCCTCGTCGGCCACCTGCGGGGCGGCTTAGGCCAGGTCAACGTGCTGACCAACACCATGATGGCCGGGCTGTCGGGCTCGTCGATGGCCGACGCCGCCGCGATCGCCAAGGTCATGGTGCCGGGGATGGAGGCGCGTGGCTATCCCCGGCCGTTCAGTTGTGCGCTGACCAGTGCTGCCGCCGTGCTGGCCAATCTCATCCCGCCCAGCCTTGGCCTCATCATCTATGGCGCGCTGGCCTCCGCCTCGGTCGGGGCGCTGTTCGTCGCCGCCATCATGCCGGGCCTCCTGGTCGCGGTGACCCTGGCCGTCGTCGTCCACGTCATGTCGATCCGCCGGGGCTTCGGCCGCGATACCGAGCGGGCCTCGGGGTCGGAGCGCCTGCGGGCGCTCTGGCGGGCCCTGCCGGCCCTGATCCTGCCGGTTCTCATCGTCGGCGGCGTCCGTTTCGGCGTCTTCACGGCGACGGAAGCGGGGGCGGTCGCCGTGCTTTACGCCCTCGTCTGCGGGACCGCCTTCTATCGCCAGATGAGCTGGGCGGGCACTTTCCGGGCGCTGCGGGAGTCGCTGTTCGATACGGTGGCCGTGATGATCATCATCGCCGCCGCCTCGCCGTTCGCCTGGATCCTCGTCACCGAGCAGTTGCCCCAACGCATCGCACAGGAACTCGGCGTGCTGGCCACCAGCCCGTTCCTGCTGTTGGCCATGCTCAACGTCTTTCTGCTGGTCGTCGGCCTGATCATGGAAATGATCGCCGCCATGGTCATCTTGGTGCCCATCTTCATTCCCATCGTCACAGCGGCCGGCATCGACCCCATCCATTTCGGCGTCGTCCTGGTGGTGAACCTGGTGATCGGCGCCTTGACGCCACCCCTGGGCATGCTTGTGTTCACCACGGCCCGCGTCGGCGAGGCCCGGGTGGTCGACGTCTTCAAGGCGATCGGCCCGTTCCTCGTCGGCCTTCTTTGCGTACTGGCGCTGATCACCTATTTCCCGGCAATCAGCCTGACGCTGACCAGGATCATCGGACCGTGAAGGAATGCCGGATATGACGAACTTCGCCTTCGACAGCGACGCCATCGACCTGCCGCAGGGGGCCTGGGCCAAGACCCACCGGCGGACCCTCAGTTGGCGGGGCCGCGATATCCTGGCCCTCACCCAGGGCCGCCGACGCGCCTACGTCTATCCGCTGTACACGCCAGCCGGCTTCGCCGTCACCACCGAAAGCCCGGCGGACCACCCGCACCACAATTCCCTGTGGATCGCCAGCGACCACCTGCACTGTTTGGTGCCGGCCGGTGCCGGCAAGATCGAGGAGTATACCTACAACTTCTATGTCGACGAGACTTTCCAGGGGCGCGCGCCCGGCTGTATCCGGGAAACCGGCCTCGAGACCGGTGAGACGGCGGACGGCGCGTTTTGCATCGAACAGGCCCTCGATTGGGTCGGCCCCGTGGAATGGGCGGCGGATGGCGGGCGCACCGTGATGACCGAGTGGCGGACGCTCACGGTCCGTCCCGGCGATGCCTTTCACGTCATCGACATCCGTTCGTCGCTCACGCCGACCGATTGGGACGTCACCTTCGGGCCGACCCGGCATGCCTTCTTTAATTTCCGCGTCGCCGAATCCATGCGCGGCGCGCGTGGCGGTCGCCTGGTCGATGCGGAAGGCCGCTCTGGCGGCGGGGCGGTCACCGGAGGCGCCGCGGCCTGGGTGGACTATACGGGTCCGCTCGGCGGCGGGGCCGTCGCCGGCATCGCCATGGGTCCGAGGGCCGGCGTCGATGCGCCAGCCTGGTTCGCTACCGATTGGGGGACGGTGACGTTGCAGCCCTTCCGCCATGCGGCCCGCAAGGTTTCCCGCGGCGAAACACTGGCGATGGCGGTCCGCCTTGTGGTCCACGACGGGGCCCTGGAACCCGGCCGTCTCGACACGCTGTTCGCTTGAGGAAAGGGGGGAAAGGCCATGATCATCGCCCGGTATCAGGCGGGAACCACCACGACCTACGGCATCCGGGAAGCCGATGGGTGCTATCGGCGCCTCGCCGGATCGCCCTTCGATTCGCTCTCCACCACGGCGACGGTGGATGGGCCGGACGCCATTCGGCTGCTCGCCCCGGTGATGCCGCCCCGCATCTTCGGGGTGGGTCTCAACTACGTATCCCACATCAAGGAAAGCGGCCACCCAGCGCCGACCTTCCCCATGCTGTTCATGAAGCCTCCTACCGCCGTGATCGGGCCGGGCGACGCCATTATCTATCCCCGCCAGGGCCAAGAAGTGCATTTCGAGGGGGAACTCGCCGCCGTCATCGGCCGCTCCGCCCGCCGGATCCCGGAAAACCAAGCCTTGGGCTACGTTCTCGGCTACACCTGCGCCAATGACGTCAGCGAGCGGAAAATCCAGTTCGCCGAAATGGCCACCGGCTGCCTGCTCGTCGGCAAGTCGTTCGATACGTTCTGTCCCTTGGGCCCGGTCATCGCTTCCGGTCTCGATCCAGCCAACCTCGAACTCAAGGCCCGGGTCAACGGCCGGCCGCGCCAGTCGATCAACACTTCCGACCTGCTGTTTTCGGTGGCCCGCCTCGTCGCCTATCTCAGCGACGCCATCACACTCTTGCCGGGCGACGTCATCATCACCGGCACGCCTGCCGGCGTCGGCCCGGTCCAGCCGGGCGATACCGTGGACATCGAGATTTCCGGCATTGGCGTCTTGAGCAACCCGGTGGCGGCCGAGGCGTAAAGGCGGCGGGGCATTTCCGGGTTGCAGCAAAGCCTGTAAGGCACGGAGCGGGATGCTCCGTCCGGGTTATGGATTCCCCTTTATGATAGGAAATCCCGCCCTTTAGTGGTGGTGCCTTTGTGTTCCGGCGCCGCCATTTGATCACATGCAAGCCGTCAAGGCGCCCCCCACAATCATATTGTTTCATTGCAGACATCTGGGCCGATCGCTCCGTCGTTGTTGCAGAACTTTTCAGGCAGGGGAGACATACATGCGCTCTGAATCCAGGAAGATGGAAGCCCGTCGTGATTTTCTGAAGACGTGCGGCAAGTTTGCCGTCGCGACCCCGCCGGCCATGGCGTTGTTGCTGAGCACGACCGACCGCAGTTATGCAACCGCCAGTTCGGGGGGCGGCTACGGCCATGGCGGTGGTCGCGGAGGTCACCATTCCGGCGGGCACCGCGGGCCCCGGCGCGGCAAGTGAGGGGGCGGCGTTCCCGGCACAATTCCGGGAATGCCCCTCCCGACGCCCAGGAACTGGATCGACGCGGATTTGACGCCAAGAGTGGCGCAGCTTTGTCGGGTCCTTGGTGAAGGGACGCGAGGGGGCTCTTGTCGTGACGAAAAGCACCGGGA
This sequence comes from Rhodospirillales bacterium, assembly GCA_014859895.1. GTDB lineage: Bacteria > Pseudomonadota > Alphaproteobacteria > Rhodospirillales > Shumkoniaceae > Shumkonia. Next base: position 5,897 of record JACZKS010000143.1, on the reverse strand, counting down.
AGATCGCGGGTCGGGGAGCGGAAACCCGAGCGGAGCGGCGAAAGCCCTTGGGTCAAAGCGATGGTCCCTCGAGGGGTGACGCTGTTCCGCGCAAGGGGGTCAGCCTTCACCTCCTCGGCGACCAAGGCGTTCTGTTCGACCTTCCGGCGCAGCGGCTTTATGCGGCCAACACCACCGCCAGTTTTATCTGGTGCTGCCTGGAGGAGCGGCGACCGTTGCGCGAAACATGCGAGCGGCTGGCCGACACCTTCGGGCTGCGGCTGGCCGACGCCGAGACTTACGTCGAGGGCATGGTCACGCAGTGGCGGGATCTCGGCCTGATCGACGGCGGGCCCTACCGGGGAGGGTGAGATGCGGCCAAGCCAAGCGCTGAAAGCGGAGCGCTCCGGCGTACCGTCCAAGGAAGCTTGCGGGGTTTGCCTTGCCGGCCATTACCGTCTTTTGGACCTCTATTTCCGCTTGCACGTTTCGCCGGGGAACCTGCGCGACCGGATCGAACCCCTTCTTGCACCGCTGGTTCTGGACGCTCCGCCCGACATTCCGCCATTGCACATTGACCTTCGCGGCGAAGGCGGCCGCTTTGTGCTGACGGCCGATGGCGAGCGGGTCGGGCGGTGCGCCCTGTCGAGCCAGGTCGTGCCCATGCTCAAGGCCAGCCTGCTCCAGTTCGCTTTACAGCGGAGTTGGGACTTCGGGGCGATCCATGCCGCTGCGGTCGGCCGCAACGGCCGCTGCATCCTGTTGCCCGGCGCCTCGGGTAGCGGCAAGAGTACGGCCGCCGCCGCGCTCGTTTCGGCCGGCCTGCAATTGCTTGGCGACGACACGGTCGTGCTGGCCGGCGACGGCTTGGCCGCCCGCGCCGTTCCGTTTGCCATCTGCGTGAAGCGGGGCGCCTGGAACCTGCTGGCCGGCCGCTTTCCCGAACTTCTGGAACAGCCCGTTCACGACCGGATCGATGGCCAGCGGGTCCGTTATCTCGCACCGCCCCAGGTTGCCGTCGGTGCCCGGACCGAAGCCGGCTGGCCTGTCTCGGCCATCGTGTTCCTTAACCGCAAGGACGGCGGCACGGCCGAACTGTCGGCCTTGCCGCCATTCGAGGCGTTGCAACGGCTGCTCAAGGGATTCTATCCCTTGGCCGATGGCCTCGACGCCGAAAAGGTGGAGCGGCTGTTGGAATGGATCGGCCGCACGCAAAGCTTCGAGCTGCGGTTCTCCTCGCTCGAAGACTGCGTCACTCATGTCGGAGCTCTGTGCGCTTGAGGCATTCGTGGCAAGCATTGCGTATCGTCGTCGAGGCCCTTCGCCCCGATGGGGGAGGCACGGACGCGGCGGCACGGCGCCTTGGACATGCGGAATGGACGGCTCCCCTCGCGCTCGCCAACGCCCATCTCGTGGCGCCCAGTGTCTATGCCAATCTCCTCGAGGCCGGCCGGCTCGGCGATCTGCCCAAGGACGTGCGCGACTACCTGGACCTGGTACACGGATGCAATGGAGAGCGCAACGCGGCGCTCCGGCGCCAGGCTCTTGAACTGATCGGCGGCCTTCGCGGGGCCGGCGTCCCGCTGGTGCTGCTCAAAGGGGCGGCGTCCCTATTCCTCGACCATTATCGGGATCCCGCCGAGCGGATGCTTCGCGACATCGACGTGCTGGTTCCCAGGCGCGCCGCGGGGCAAGCGTTCGACGTCCTGCGCGATCTGGGATATGAAGCCGAGATCCGATATCCCCCCGGTCACCACGCCTACGCGGACTTCACGCGGCCAGACGACCCGGGGGCCGTCGACCTGCACTTCGAGCTCGTCGATCCGAAATATATCCTTCCGGCCGGCGAGATCTGGCAACGGGCCCGGAGCGCAAGCGTGGACGGGCATGAATTTCTCGTGCCCTCGCCGACGGACCTGATGCTGCACCACGTGCTTCACGCCCAGATCCACTACCTCGGAAACTTCTATCGCGGCGTCCTGGATCTGCGGCAGCTTCACGAGTTTGCGACGCTGACCCGCCACTACGGCGCCGCGATAGACTGGCCGTTCATCGCCCGACGCATGGCCCAATACCGCCTGGACGTCCCGCTGCAATCCTACGCGCTGGCGACCGAACGCCTGTTGGGATTGCCCTGGCCGCTGGGCAAGCGCCCTGGCATCGCGGCCCATCTCCATTACCGGCGCTGCGTCGCGCAATTCCATCTGCCGGCTCTCGCCTGGCTCGGCATTCCCTGGGGCAACCTCCGCTCGTCCTTTGCCGGACATCGCCTGAACGCGCTGTACGGGGCCGAAGGGAGACTTCTCCCCAAGATGGCCCGTCACGCCGCGCAATATCTTGAGAAACACAAGGCGGACGCCGTGATCGGCCGGCTTTTCCGGGTGCGGTGACCCGATTGCGCGTCGCCCCCCGACCTGCGGCATCTGCGGCATCTACCCCGCTAACCCATTGATTTTGCTTGCGGCATCTTTGCGGCATCTGGCTGCGGCATGTGCGGCATCTACCCCGCTAAGTCATTGATTTTGCTATGCGGCATCTCTGCGGCATCTGCGGGCGGTGTCCCCCCATACCCCTATAGGCGGCGGGCGCCCCAGAAGGGGCGTGCCCGCGCCGAGGGGGGGTGTTGCCGGCGGCGGGCCGGTCCTACCACAGGCGCTTGTTGGCGAAGGCCCTGCCCGAGCCCGACTTCAAATAATACTCGAATTCCAGGGCTCTACGCTTTTCGGCAAAAGCGTGATAGCTGATCAGCTTTCACGGTTTGAATTTTGATGTATGGATGGAGCCGCCTGCATTGTGCGCGGCGACGCGATTCTTCAAATTAGTGGTGAACCCAACATACCGCTGTTCAGGAAACGCTTCGCTTTGGATGAGGTATACGTAGAACATCGCACGTTTCCCCAACCGGCCCTCCTTCGCCAAGGCTTCGGCGGGCAGCCTCGCTCTAATCTCGCCTCGGCTGTCTCACTGGCGTGAGCCAGCCGAAGCTCGAAGAGCGAAGGCTGGCGGAGGGAGTGGGATTCGAACCCACGATACCCTTTCGGGGTATACACACTTTCCAGGCGTGCGCCTTCGACCGCTCGGCCACCCCTCCCTAGAAGGGCGTCAAATTAGCCGAGGAAGTGCCTATCTGCAACGGTTTTGAACCGAACCAGCCGCCACCGTCGGAGTTGCCTTGGAGCGCCCAAAAAGCGACAATGGGTGAAGGGAGGCCATGCGGGAAAACCGCTTGGCGTCGGCAGGAGCGAGAACGATGTCGATCGACGCACAGGGCGTGGTGCGGGCGCTGGTCCGGTCAGCCGAGTCCGGCCACGAACGGCCGGCGGGGGAAAGCCGCCGGCCCACCATCATCGTATCCAGGACCATGGGCAGCGGCGGCGACGCGGCGGCCCGCGTGCTGGGCATCCGCCTGGGGCTGGAGGTCTATGGCTCGGAAATCCTCGATGCCGTGGCCCGCCAGGCCAAGGTCGACAAGAAGCTGATGTCCAGCCTCAACGAATACGCGGTCACCGCCGCGGACGCCTGGTTGTATGCCGCCTTCTTCGCCAAGAACGTCAGCCGCGACGACTACCTCAGCCAGTTGGCGGCCACCGTGCGCGCCCTGCACCGCCTGGGCGGCATCATCCTCGGGCGCGGCGCCTACGTCATCCTGGAAAACCGCCCGGCGCTTCGGGTGCGCATCACCGGCTCGGTCGAGGCCTGCGCCGTCCGGGTCGCGGCGGAGGACGGCATCGGGCTGGAGGAGGCCAAGGAGAAGGTCCGCGAAAGCAACCGCAAACGGGGCAAGTTCGTGTGGGACATGTTCCACCGGCGCCTCAACGACCCCACCAACTTCGACCTTGTCATCAACACCGACAAGCTGGCGTCGATGGACCCCGTGGTCGACATGATCGTCGCCATGCAGGAAGCGACCGGGCTCAACCTCCCCAAGGCGGTGGCGGCGGCCGGTTGAGCGGAACCCGCCGCCGGCGTCAAATCATTCGGCCTCGCCCATGAAGGCGGCGCCCTCGGCGCCGTGGAAGAAGCCGTTGGAAAAGGCCATGCCGTTGGCGAGCGTTTCGAGCCTTGCGTCGGCCTCGGCCACCTCCAGGCGGCCATCGGCGACGGCGCGGAACACCTCGGCCACCGCCACCATGTCGATGGCGTGGGGCGACAGGCGCAGGCGGCGGATTCCCATGTCCAGAAGATCGCCGACCTCGGCCGTCAGGTTGGCGCAGGTGGAAGACAGCGTCTGGGTGCCGTTGACGGCAAGGAAGGCGGCGCCGTCCAGCGTCTCGACGGCAAGCCCGTCGCCGTCCTCGCGGCAGACGATCCGGCAGTCGTCCTTGGCGAGATTGCGCGCTCTCGCCGCATAGCAGCGGGCCGAGAGGGCCAGCGGCACGCGGCCGAACACCTGCACCTCCAACTCCACCGGCGAGGCCACCGCCAGCGCCGCAAGCGACGCCTCCGGCAACTCGAACGGCAGGCAGGCGCGGATGGCGCCGCGCCCGGCCAGATAGGCCAGCGTGCCCTCGTTATAGACGTTCACGTAAGGGCCGATGGCGTGCGGCCGGCCGGCCAGCAGCGCCGCGGCCGCCATGTCATTGGCCTCGATCAGCGCGCCCTTGCGTGCCGCCAACACCCGCACGGATTCCAACTCCGCCTCGTTCATAATCAGGGCGAGCGAAGAGAACACCACCTCCTTGCCGGCCCGCGCCAGGCGGCCCTCGACCTCCTCCATCATCGCGGCGTGCAGGCCGGCGCGCTTGAAGCACACCACCTCGCCCAGGTGGACGCAATCGACGTCGGCCTCGTCGGCGATGCGGAAATAGAAGTCGCGCCACGCCTTGGCCGGCCACGGGAACAACACCGGGCCGAGGGTGAGCAGGGCGGGGCGGGCGGCGCTCATGGGGGCCCTCACTGCCAGCTTCGCCGGTAGGCGCCGGTGGTCTGCTTGCCGCCCTCAGTGAGGACGGCCAATTCCTCGGCCGGCAGCGGGGTGCCGGCGGCCACGGCATCGACGGCGCGGCGGAACGCCGCCACGACTTGCGCCACATAGGCGCGGCCCCGCTGGCGGCCCTCGATCTTCAAGGCGGTGACGCCTGCCGCCGCCAATTCGGGCAGCATGTGCATGGCGCTCAACGAGGCCGGTTCCTCGAACAGATAGCGCTCGGCCCCCGCCACCCGGTAGCGGCCCTTGCAGGTGGTGGGGTAGGCGGCGCGCTCGGTCCCCTCGACGACGTTCAGCGTGAAGTTGCCCAGCTTGGTGACGGTGGCATCCCCCTTCTCGACATAGCGCACGTGGGCGGCCGGCGAGCACACGCCCTCGCGGTTGGGCGAACACGGCGTCGCGTAGGAAGACAGCGTGCAGCGGCCCTCGGCCATGACGCACAGGCCGCCGAACACGAAGACCTCGGTCTCCACCTCGATGACGGAATTCAGCGCCGCGATCTCCTCGATGGTGAGGACTCGCGGCAGCACCACCCGGCGCACCCCCAGCTCCTCCCGATAAAAACGGATGGCCGCCGGGTTGGAGGCCGAGGCCTGCACCGACAGGTGACGGCGGAGCTCGGGATGAGCGCGGGCCGCGTAATCGGCGAGCCCGATGTCGGCCAGGATGACGGCGTCGGCCCCAAGCCGCGCGGCGTCGTCGACCGCCTGGTGCCAGGGCTTGAGGTTGCCGGCCCGGGGAAAGGTGTTGATGGCGACCAGCACCTTGGCCCCGCGCTCGTGGGCATAGGCGATGCCCTCCTTCAACTCGTCGCGGCTGAAGTTAAGGCCGGGGAAGTTGCGGGCGTTGGTTTCGTCGCGAAAGCCCAGGTAGACGGCGTCGCCCCCGGCGTCGACGGCGGCGCGCAGGCTGGCGGGCGTGCCGGCCGGGCAGACGAGTTCCAGGCGCCGGTTCATGAGGGCGTGCCGGCCCGGCGCGTCCGGCCCGGGAC
>JACZKS010000142.1 GCA_014859895.1 Rhodospirillales bacterium | reverse complement strand
CCGCCAGGTCGCGCGCCTCGGCCACCGCGCGCGGGCCGGTCGCGCCGCCCAGGCCGAAGGCGGTGCGGAAGAAGGCCAGCCGGCGCGACGCCTGGGCGCTGCTTTTCACGATCAGCGCCATGGCGTCCTCGGCCATCGAACCGTCCTCGCCCATCAGCTCGATGCCCGAGGCCACCGCGCCGACCGGCCCGATCAAGTCGTGGCAGACCCGCGAGCACAGAAGCTGGGCGACCCGCAAATCGATCAACATGCTCCCTGCCCCCCGCCGGTTTTCCCCCGAAACCCCGGCCGTTCCTAGTCCTTCGGCTTGATTCCCGACAACAGGGTGTCGACCACGCTGCGCACCGCCGGGCTGCCGTCGGGATCGCCGGTCAATTCGGCGGTCATCTGCTTGATGGCCGACCGGACCGCCTCGGGATCGACCGGATGGGTCTTGAGGATGACGGCCAGGATGGCCTCCACCGCCAACAGGTGGGCAGCCAGGTTTTCGGTCTCGCGCAGCCGCTCGGTGGCCAGCGCACCCAACGTCTCGAGATCGCCGACGATCCTCTTGATGTTGGCATCGAGGTCTCGGATCTGCTCGAAGAAACCGGTCGTCTGCAACTGCTGGATGACGTCCTGCGGGGTCTCGCCGCCGTCGTCCCTGTCGTCGTCCTCGGCCATTCACCCCTCCCGGTCAATCGGACCCATTCGCGAGAGCATAACGGCCCGCCGGCCGCCTGTCATGGGAAAGGACGCGCGGGTTCTAACTTGCGATTGGCCGGGAAAAGGACGATGAAAGAGGCATGTCGATGCGGGATGCTTCCCTTCCCCCGCGCCTTTCCCCGGCCGGGGTGGTCTATACGGCGGCGACGCGCGAGGCGCCGCTGCTGGCCGATTTCGCCGCCGATCTTGCGGCCCGCGGCTGGCGGGTCGGCGGCCTGGTGCAGCGCACGGTGCGCGGACCCGACGGCTTCAAGCAGAAGATCGTCGCCACCGAACTCGATACCGGCCGCAAGGTGACGCTGGCCACCTACAAGGGCGATCGCACCAAGGAAAGCGCCTGCGGCTTCGACACCGCCGCCCTGGCCGAGGCGACCGGCGCGGTGAGGCGCGCGGTGGCGGAGCGCATGGACCTCATCGTCATCGAGAAGTTCAGCCGCCAGGAAACCGACGGCGAGGGGCTGTTGGACGAGATCCTGGGGGCAATGGCGGAAGGCATTCCCACCCTCACCCTGGTCTCGGCCGAGACGCTGGAGGACTGGACGCGCTTCACCGGCGGGCTGGCCCAATTGGTCCCGGCCGAGCGGCGGGCGTTGTGGCGCTGGTGGGGACCGCACCGCCTCTATCGCGACCTCGAGCTTGGCGTCGGAGGGGGCACCGCCCGCAATGTGGTGATCGGCCTCAACTGGGTGCTGGTCGAGGGGCCGCACGGCTGCGGCCTGGCGCAAACCCCGGAGCGCGGCACGGCGGGGTGCCGATCGTCGGCCGATGCCGGCCCCCTGGTCGGCCGGCCGCTACGCGAACTGGCCGCCCGGATCCATTCGTGGGACCCGCTGGAGGCGGCGGTCGGGCTGGCCGCCGTCAACGCCTTCTACAACCGGCGCGACCTGGAGGCGGTGGCCGACAACGGCCTCGACTCCCTTCCCACCGGCGAGGCGCCGGTGACGGTCGTCGGCCGCTTTCCGGGGCTGGCCGAGCGGCTGCCCGGCGCCCGGGTCATCGAGCGCCTGCCCGAAGCGGGCGAGTATCCGCCGACGGCGGCGCGCTGGCTGCTGGCCGCCAGCGAACGGGCGGTGATCACCGCCTCGGCCCTGGTCGACCACGGCCTGCCGGACCTGCTGGCCGCCGCCGGCGAGGCGCGCGTCGCGCTGGTGGGGCCGAGCACGCCGCTGACGCCGCGCCTGTTCCCCTATGGCATCGAGCGGCTGTGCGGGCTCGTGGTTGAAGACGCCAAGGGCGCCGCCCGGGCGGTCGCCGAAGGCGCGTCGATGCGGGCGCTCAAGCCTTATGGCCGCATGGCGGCACTGATCGACCTTGGATCTCCGTGACAGGTCCCTAGATCCGAGACAACGGCCGCGTCGAGCGGAGACAAGTTTTCGCGCCCGTTCCCGCGCCAAAAGGTACCGCTAAACCGCCTCCGCGGCACCTCCGGGACTTCCGACCCGCCCCGATTTCTCCGCTTGCTTCGCGCCCACCCAGGCCGTGTGGTCGATGTTCAGGTCGGGAAAGTCCCGCGGGTTGAAGACCGGCCGCTGCACCCCTTCCTTCAGCTGGCGGCGGAAGTCGCGCAGGATCCTCAGGCAGGTCGGCAGCAGCATCATGATCGCGATGAGGTTGACGAGGGCCAGGATGCCCATCATCGGATCGGAGAAGAAGAACACCGCTGTCGCCCCCGGCGCCACGCCGCCGACGAAGACGATCGCCATCACCAGGATGCGCAGGACAAGCAGCGCGGCCGGTTTGTCCGTAAAGACCGCCAGGGCGTTCTCGCCGAGATAGTAGTTGTAGATGATCGAGCTGAACGCGAAGAGGAGGATGATGAAGGTCAGGAAATACTGAGTCCAGTCGCCCAGATGCGACACCAGCGACTGCTGGGTCAGGACGACGCCGTCGATCTCTTCCTGGCCGGGCACGTAGACGTCCCCCAGCAGAATGATGAAAGCGGTGCAGGAGCAGATGAGGATGGTGTCGATGAACACCGAGAAAGATTGCGTGATGCCCTGGCTGATGGGATGGCGCACGTCCGCCGTCGCGGCCACGTTCGGTGCCGAGCCGAGACCGGCCTCGTTCGAGAACAGCCCGCGGCGCATGCCGTGCATGATGGCCGCCCCCATGCCGCCACCGACCGCTTCCTCGATGCCGAAGGCATTCGAAACGATCGTCAGCAGGACGCCCGGGACGGACCCGATGTTGATCACGATGATGACGATCGCCATCAGGATGTAGGCGACGGCCATGACCGGCACTACCACGTCGGAGGCCAGTGCGATGCGACGAATGCCGCCGAAGACGATGAACCCGGCGAGGATTGTGAGCAGCCCGGCCGTCCAGATGCGATCGATGCCCAGGCTGTCCTGCGCCGCACCGGCCACGGTGTTCCCCTGGAAGGCATTGAAGCCGATGGAGAAGGCGGCGATCAGGCAGACCGCGTAGAGAACGGCCAGCCACCGGTACTCCTGGCCGAGCCCGTGGATGATCGCGCTGGCCGGCCCGCCGCGAAACAGGCCGTCCGGCTGCCGCCGCTTGTAGAGCTGCGCCAGCGAGCATTCGACGAGGCTGGTCGCCATGCCGAGCAGGGCGATCATCCACATCCAGAAGACGGCCCCGGGTCCGCCGAGGGTGATCGCCACCGCAACGCCGGCGATGTTACCGCCGCCGACCCGGCCGCCGACCGATACCAGGAGCGCGGCGCGGGCCGAGATGGCGTTCGGATCGCCCGTCTGGCTCTTGGGGGACAGCACCCGGAACATGCGTCCGAAGTATTCGAACTGCGCAAAGCCGGTCAGGGCGGTGATGAAGATGCCCAGGACGACGAGGATGGGCACAAGCGACCATCCCCAGGTCAGATCGCCGATCACGCCGAAGAACGATTCCAGGTATGCCATGGGACCCTCGCCGACATTCGGTTGCATGAGAATGAAAATAGTACTTAAAAAGGTTGGAAATCCCAATTGGATTCATCTTTCCCTGGCAAAAAAGATGGTTGGCAGCCCCCATGATGCGGCAGGGCAGCGAGAACGGACGTCTGCGCCGGGAATTTCGGTGACAGGAATTTCGGTGACAGTGCACTAAATTCGCGACGGCCCCCGCCGCGCGGGGAGGCAGGCGGTGGCCCGAATTTAGTGCACTGTCACCGAAATAGGCGCTCGGCGGCGGCCAGGTCGCCGGGCGTGTTGACGTTGAAGAAGGGGTCGACCGGGTCGGCGCCGTAGTCGATGGTCGCCACCCGGAAATGTTCGGGGATGCGGTCGGCCCGCCGGAGCCCGTCCTCGACGAGGAGCCGACGCAGCCGCCCGCCCAGGCCGGCGCCCCACACCGCCACCGTCGGATGCAGCCGGCCGCCCGAGGCCGCCACGGCCACCTCGGTGCCATCGCGCAAGGCCGCCAGGCCGCGTTCGACGAAATCCTCGGGGAAAAACGGGGTGTCGGCGGGAAAGATCGCCAGCGCCCCGACGCCGAGGGCGGGCAGCGCCGCCGCCCAGTCGAGGCCGGCGAGGATGCCGGCCAGTGGCCCGGAATAAGCTTCCAGTCCGGCCGGATCGGCCAGCACCGGCAGGCCGAAGGAACCGAAACGCGCCGCATCGCCCGCTGCGCTGACGGCCAGCCGGGAAACCTGCCGGCCAGCCCGTTCGATGACATGCCCGACCAGCGGCCGGCCGTCCAGCAAGGCGAACGGCTTGTCGGTGCCGCCCATCCGCCGACCGCGGCCACCGGCCAGGATGAGGCCGGCCGCGGCCCTGTCCTCCGTTGATGTCCCTGTTTGGGCCATCCGCCCACTATCCCCGCCGAAGCGCCCGGCCGCAAGAGCGCGCCGCCTCCTTCCTCGTCATGGCCGCACTTGTTGCACTGCTGTCCGGTTTAATTTTTTCTGCGATCATGACGGGTTCCATCATCTCGAAACGCTCTCCAAAATCGTCATGCCCGGGCTCGTCCCGGGCATCCACGTCTTTCTTTTGGCGTTCTTGAAGTCGTGGATGCCCGCAACAAGTGCGGGCATGACGATAAAAAGGAGAATGATTGCATCATCATGCAATCCAAATATTTAAACCGGACAGCCGTGCACTTGTTGCGGCCATCCACGACTTCGGGCCGACACGAGGAAGAAAGACGTGGATGCCCGAATCAAGTCCGGGCATGACGATAAATATGAGCTGCATTCGCTGTATGTTTTCTGTTTTTTGTTACTGGAATACGCGGTTATATGGAGTCCACGCATATAACGCGCATAACCCAGGCCCCCGATGACCGACTTTGGAGCCGCCTTCGCCGCCGCCGTCTCGCTGATCGCCACCCTCGACGCCGGGCTGGTCGAGATCGTCGGGCTTTCGCTTCGGGTCAGCTTGAGCGCCGTCTTCATCGCCACCATGATCAGCCTGCCGCTGGGCGCCGCGGTGGCGCTCTTCCGCTTCCCCGGTCGGGGCGCCGTGGTGGTCGTGCTCAACGCCCTGATGGGCCTGCCTCCCGTCGTCGTTGGGCTGATCGTCTATCTGATGCTGTCCAGGGCCGGGCCGTTCGGCGTGCTGGGCCTGCTGTTCACGCCCACCGCCATGATCGTCGCCCAGGTCATCCTCATTACGCCGATCATCGCGTCCCTCGCCCGCCAGGTGATCGAAGACCTGTGGGAGGAATATTCCGAACAGCTGCGCTCGCTGGGCGCCGGCCCCCGCCAAGCGGTGGGGGCGCTCCTGTGGGACGGCCGGTTCTCGCTGTTCACCGCCGTGCTGGCCGGCTTCGGCCGAGCCAGCGCCGAGGTCGGTGCGGTGATGATCGTGGGCGGCAACATCGACCACGTGACGCGCGTCATGACCACCGCCATCGCGCTCGAGGTCAGCAAGGGCGATCTCGCGCTGGCCCTGGGGCTCGGCATCATCCTGATTGTCCTTTCCGTCGGCATCACCGGGGCGGCCTTCGTACTGCGCGAATCCGCCCGCCGCGCCCATGGCGCGTGAGATGAGCGGCGCCCCCGCCATCCTGCCGCTCGCCGTCGAAGGACTGACCTACACGGCTGGCGAGGCGCGCCTGATCGACGATCTCACCTTCAGGCTGGAGCCCGGGCCGCGTACCGTCATCGTCGGGCCCAACGGGGCCGGCAAGAGCCTGCTTTTGCGCCTGTGCCATGGGCTGCTGACCCCCACCGCCGGCACCATCCGCTGGAGTGGCGGCGCCGGCCCGGACGCCTCCCGCCGGCAGGCCATGGTGTTCCAGCGCCCGGTCATGCTGCGCCGCTCGGCCGCCGCCAACGTCGAGTTCGCGCTTTCGCTGCGCCATATCCCCCGCGACCAGCGCAAGCAGAGGGTCGCGGCGGCGCTGGCCAAGACCGGGCTTGCCGACGTCGCCGGACGGCCGGCCCGCGTGCTGTCGTTCGGCGAGCAGCAACGCTTGGCCCTGGCGCGGGCCTGGGCGCTGGAGCCGCAGGTGCTGTGGCTGGACGAACCGACCGCCAGCCTCGATCCGGCCGCCACTCGCGCGGTGGAAGCCATCATCGACGCCATTCACGCCGGCGGCACCAAGATCGTCATGACCACCCACGACCTGGGCCAGGCCCGGCGGCTCGGCGACGAGATCGTCCTTCTCCACAAGGGAAGGATCGTCGAGCGGGCGCCGACCGCCGATTTCTTCGAACGCCCGCAAAGCCCCCTCAGCCGCGCCTTCATTCAGGGCGAGTTGCTGTGGTGAGGCGGGTTTGAAAACATAGAAGGGGAGACACCGTGACTCGATCGATCCACGGGCTTTTCGCCCTCATGCTCGCCACGGCGCTGGGCTTCGGCCAAACCGCCGCCCAGGAGAAATTCATCACCGTCGCCTCAACCACCTCGACGCAGGCCTCGGGCCTGTTCGACCACATCCTGCCGATCTTCCAACAGAAGAGCGGCATCCAGGTGCGCGTGGTGGCCGTCGGCACCGGCCAGGCCATCAAGATCGGCGAGAAGGGCGACGCCGACGTGCTGTTCGTCCATCACCGGCCGTCCGAGGACAAGTTCGTCGCCGGCGGCTTCGGCGTGAAGCGCTACGACGTCATGTACAACGACTACGTCGTGGTCGGCCCCAAGAGCGACCCGGCCAAGGTGATGGGCAGCAAGGACGTGGTCGGCGCCTTCAAGCGGATCGCCGCCGCCAAGGCGCCGTTCGCCTCAAGGGCCGACGACAGTGGCACCCACAAGATGGAGCTGAGCCTGTGGAAGGAAGGCGCCATCGACGTCAAGGCGGCGTCCGGCACGTGGTACCGGGAAACCGGCTCGGGCATGGGGGCGACGCTGAACACGGCGGCGGCCATGAACGCCTACGCGCTGGCCGACCGCGGCACCTGGCTCAGCTTCAAGAACCGCGCCGACCTGACGGTGGCGGTCGAGGGCGATCGCAAGCTCTTCAACCCCTACGGCATCATCCTGGTCAACCCCAGGAAGTTCCCGCACGTGAAGGCCGACCTGGGCCAGGCCTTCATCGACTGGATCGTCGGCAAGGACGGCCAGCAGGCCATCGCCGGCTACACGATCGGCGGCGAATCGCTGTTCATTCCCGACGCCAAGTAGACCTGGTCCATGACCTCTCCGTTCACCCGGCCTACCGGCAACGGCGCAGACCTGCGGGCAGTCTGGCCGAGACGCCGTCGCGCGAGATCTAAGGTGGTGTGGCCGCCCAGGCTTTGACGGGCGGATAGAACTGGGGAGCTTCGCGGCGGTCCATCATGCCGTAATCGCGGATGACGCGCACCCGCCGGTGGCGCAGCGGGGTACAGCCGGCGGCCTCTGCGGGCGTCCAGCCGCCAGCCGCGTCGATATCGCGCCACAGGGTGAGCAGCAGGATCCGGCCGGGGGAATAGATGCTCTCGAACACGTCATGGCCGATCAGCCCGGCCCGGCCGGAGTCGAGCCCGAGGCGCGCCGCCAGGCCGGCCGCCTCGGCGTCGGCATCGGCTGGCGGCCGGCCGGCGAGGGCCACCTCGGTGAGCGAGAGAGCCCGGGCCTCGCTCGTCTCGGTCTCGTCGGCCCGCGTCGGGCGCACGGCGTGTCCGACCGGAGGCGCGGTGTCGGTGGTCACTTCGCCGACCCGCAGGCGATAGTCCTCAAAGACCTCGAAACGGCCCTTCTCCTGCACGGCGTGGTGGTCGGCCTCGGTGCGCCACCGGATCAGCGCCTTCTCGTCCCGCCAAGTGGATAGGGAAAGCACCAGGTCGGGGCGCCGCCGGCTGGCGAAACGTTCGTTGTCGATGAAACCGTCGACGGCCTCCAGCCGAGGCTTCAGGAAGCGGGCAAGCGCCAGGTATTCCTCCCGGCGCTCGGGCTTGAGCCTGACTTCGAAGACAACCGCGAACATGCCCCACCTCCCCTTTGACCGCAAACGTCCAGACCGTTGCCGGAGATGTGGGGAAGGCGGGCCCCAGAGTCGAGACTTGGCGGCGGCGGTTGAATTGCGTCCATCGCAACCTTAATGTGCGCCGACGTTCGGGTTACGGCGACAGGATTGGGAGAAGCGTTCATGCACATCGGCTTCATCGGCACCGGCAACATCGCCGCGGCAACGGTCAGGGGTTTGTGCACGGCCACACCGGCCCCGGAGCGCGTGCTGATCTCGCCCCGCAACGCCGAGAAGGCGGCGGCGCTGGCCGCCGAATTTGCCCAGGTCGAGGTCGCCGCCGACAATCAGGCGGTGGTGGACGGCAGCGAGTGGGTCGTCATCGCGGTACGCCCGCCGCAGGTCGAGCCGGTGGTTTCGCCGCTGCGCTTCCGGCCGGATCAGGCGGTGATCAGCCTCGCCGCCGCCGTGTCGCTGGCCACCCTTCAAAAATTGGTGGCGCCGGCCAGCCGGATCGTCCGGGCCGTGCCGCAGCCGAGCGTGGCGCGCCACTTCGGGCCGATTGCCTTGTTCCCGGCCGATGCCGAGGCGGTGGCCCTGTTCGAACGGATCGGCAGCGCGGTGCCGGTCGGCGACGAGCATCAGTTCGACGCGCTGTGCACGATCACCGCCATCGCCGCCTCGCAGTACGCCTTCCTCGGAAAGGTGGCCGACTGGCTGGTCGGGAAAGGGGTGGAGCGCCGATCCGCCGCCCGCTTCACCGCCGCCATCGCCCAATCCGTCGCCGCCGATGCCGACAAGGCCGAGGACCACGGCTTTCCCGCCCTGATCAAGGAAGTCTCCACCCCCGGCGGCATGAACGAGCAGATCCTGCGCATGCTGACCGAGGCCGGCAGTTTCGAGCCCATCGACGGCGCGCTCGACGCCATCCTGGCGCGCTACGAGAGGCCGGCATCATGAAGCGGGCGCTCGCCATCCGCCACGTGGCGTTCGAAGACCTGGGGAGCCTGGGCCCGGTGCTGGAGAAACGCGGCTTCGGCGTCGCCTACGCCGACGCACCGGCGGCCGATTTCGCCGACCTGGACGCCATGGAGACCGACCTCCTGGTGGTACTGGGCGGCCCCATCGGCGTTTACGACACCGCCGACTATCCCTTCCTGGAGCCGGAAATCGCGCTGATCGCCCGGCGGCTGGCGGCCGGCCGCCCGACGCTCGGCATCTGCCTGGGTTGCCAGCTGATGGCTCGCGCGCTCGGCGCCCGGGTCTTTCCCTCAGGGCTGAAGGAGATCGGCTGGGCGCCGGTGCGCCTGACCGAGGCGGGGCGGCAATCCTGCCTGGCGCCCTTGGCCGAGACGGACGCGGTGGTCCTGCACTGGCATGGCGATACCTTCGACCTGCCGGCCGGCGCCACCCATCTGGCGGCGACGGAAGCCTGCAGCAACCAAGCCTTCAGCCTGGGGATACACGCCCTGGCGTTGCAGTTCCATCTGGAGGCGACGGCAACGGGACTGGAAAGCTGGTACGTCGGCCATACCGCCGAGATCGCGGCGACGCCGGGCGTCACGGTGGGCGCGCTCAGGACCGACAGCCAGCGCTTCGCAGCCGGGCTGGCCACGCGGGCAGCGGGGATTTTCGGCCGCTGGCTCGACGGCGCCGGCCTTTGAGGCAGGCATACCCGAGGGGCATAATACCCATGCTTCCATAGGGGTTTGCGGCAGCCCCCGTTCATGCTATGTGAATTAACGAAATGTTCAGCCCATCCAAGGAGGATCGGCGAGCACTATTCCGCCGCGGGACGACACCACGCCCCATTTACCCCGGTGGTTTTCGGAAGCGACCCCGAACCAACGGTGGTCCAAACTGAAGCCCAACAAGAAGAATGGAGATCCGTGTGAATTTCCCCGTTGCGGCCAAGGACGTCCCGCTTTCCGACACCTTCGTCGATATTCCCAACCGATCCACCAGCCAGGGTGTTGCCGTGCCCGCTTATCTGAGTGAGGTGTACACCTGGGCCTATCTGGCCCCGACCAACGTCGAACTGCTCGACCGGTCCATCGTCGTAGACGTCCTGCTGTTCGGCAACGCCAGGCGGCTCATGCGCGGCGCGCTCAAGGAGATCCAACCCGGCCAAAAAGTGCTGATGGCCGCCCATGTCTACGGCGATTTCGTCAAGCGGTTGGCCGACCGGGTGGGCCCGGAAGGCAGCCTCGACGTCATCGACGTGGCACCGATTCAGGTCGAGCATTGCCAGCGCAAGATCGGCCATCTGGCCCATGTCAACGTGCGGCACGCCGACGCGGCGGCGCCGGGCGGCGGCCCCTATGACGTGGTGCTCTGCTTCTTCCTGCTGCACGAGGTGCCCGACGGCAAGAAGCGCGCCATCGTCGACGCCCTGCTGGCCAGCGTGGCGCCGGGCGGCAAGGTGGTGTTCGTCGATTACGGCAACCCCCACCGGCTGCATCCGCTGCGCTATCTCTTGCACGTGGTCAACACCTGCCTGGAACCGTTCGCACTGTCTCTGTGGCGCCACGCCGTGTCGGTCTTCGCGTCGGAGGGCGACGCCTGGACGTGGGACAAGCGGACGTACTTCGGCGGCATCTACCAGAAGATCGTCGCCCGCCGCCGCAACTGAGAGCGCCGACCATCAACCCAGAAGCGCGTTGCGGGTTACCGCCGGCAGCGTGACGACCAAGCCGTCGAGGTCGCCGGTCAGGTGCACTTGGCAGCCCAGCCGCGAGGTCGCCTGCGCGCCCACCGCGAAGTCCAGCATGTCCAACTCCTCCTCCGCCGCCGGCGGCAGACGGGGCCACCACGCCCGATCGACGATGACGTGGCAGGTGGAGCAGGCCATCGAGCCGTCGCAGGCGCCCTCGATGGCGATGCCTTCGGCATGGGCGATTTCCAGGATCGACAGGCCCTCGGCGGCCTCGATGGGCCGGCGGCTTCCGTCGGGCAGCACGAAGGTCATGGTCGGCATCACGCGGGGCTCCGCCGCCTCAACGCCTCGACCTCCTCGGCGACGCGGCCGGCCGCGTAGTCCACCTCCTCCTCGGTGGTGGTGCGCCCGAAGCTGAAACGGATGCCGGTATGGATGAGCGGCTCCGTGACCCCGATGGCCTTGAGCACGTGCGAAGGCTCGAGCGAGGCCGACGTGCAGGCCGAGCCGGTGGAAAGCGCGAGGTCGGGCAGCCTTCCGAGCAGGCTTTCGCCGCCGATGCCGGCGAAGCCGAGATTGAGGTTGCCGGGAAGGCGCGCCGTCAGGCTGCCGTTGACCGAAACCCCCGGCAGGCGCGATCTCAGGCCGCCGAGGAAGCGGTCGCGCAAACCGGCCAGCCTCAAGCCCTCCCCCTCCTCCATGTCGGCGGCGGCGAGTGCGCAGGCGGCGCCGAAACCGACGCACAGCGGCGCCGGCAGGGTGCCCGAGCGCATGCCGCGCTCCTGCCCGCCACCCGACATCTGGGGCATGAGCCGCACCCGCGGCCTTCGCCGCACGTAAAGGGCGCCGATGCCCATCGGCCCGTACATCTTGTGCGCGGTCAGGCTCATGAGATCGACGTTGAGCGCGCCGACGTCGAGCGGAATCTCGCCCGCCGCCTGAGCGGCGTCGGTATGGAAGAAGACCTGGTGCTCCCGGCAGATGCGCCCGATCTCGGCGATTGGCTGGAGGACCCCGATTTCGTTGTTGGCGGCCATCACCGAAACCGCCAGGGTACGCCCGGTCAGGACAGCGGCCACCGCCGCCGGGTCGAGGAGGCCGTCGGCGGCCACCGGCAGGACGGTCACGGAAAAGCCCTCGCGTTCAAGCTGGCGCACCGTTTCCAGCACGCACTTGTGCTCGGTCGCCACGGTGACGACGTGGTCCCTGCCCTCGCCATAAAAGCCGGCCAAGCCCTTCAGCGCCAGGTTGTTCGACTCGGTGGCGCCGGAGGTAAAGACGATCTCGCGCGCCTCGGCGCCGATCAGGTCGGCAACCTGGCGGCGGGCGGTTTCCACCGCCTCCTCGGCTTCCCGCCCGAAGGCGTGGGCTTCGGAATGCGGATTGCCGAACTTCTCGGTGAAATAGGGCAGCATTTCCGCGACCACCCGGGGATCGGTCGGCGTCGTCGCCTGAAAATCCAGGTAGACCGGGCGCAGCCGGGGGGCGGCCCCGATGCCGACGGCGGCGGCTGCGGGCTTGCTCATGACACGGTCGCTCCGCGGCGGCCCCGGATGCGGGCGCGCACGGCCGACCATGCCGCCACGAAGGCGTCGACGTCGGTCTCCCGGCTGGTCCAGCCGAAGCTGACCCGGATCGCGCTATTCGCCAGTTCGCCCCCGCCCATTGCGGCGAGCACGCGGCTGGGCCCCACCTTGCCCGACGAGCAGGCGGCCCCGGCGCTGACCGCGACGCCAGCCAGATCGAGCGCCATCACCTGGGTCTCGCTCGGCATGCCCGGGGCGGCAAGGCAACTGGTGTTGGCCAGCCTGGGCGCCCCTTCGCCGAAGATCTTGAGGTCGGGCTCGATGCCTTTCAGGGCGGCCTCCAGACGGTCGCGCCAGGCGGCCGGCACGCCGCCGGCCGGCAATTGGGCCATGGCGGCCCGAGCGGCGGCGC
>JACZKS010000141.1 GCA_014859895.1 Rhodospirillales bacterium | reverse complement strand
GTCCACATGTCTCGTGGTGCCGATGAACAGAAAGCGGAACTGATTGACGGATTGGTTGCCGAGGCGACGGAACGACTTGGCTCGGCGGCGGGTTTGGCGGTGGCGGGTTTCATCCGCCGTTATTACGACCGGGTTCCGTCGTCCGACATTGCCGAGCGGGGCCGGGCCGACCTGTTTGGGGCGGCGCTGGCGCACTGGAAGTTCGGGTCGAAGCGGGCCCGCGGCCAGGCCAAGGTGCGGGTTTACAACCCGACGCTGGAGGACCACGGCTGGAAGTCGGATCACACGGTGATCGAGATCGTCAACGACGACATGCCGTTCCTGGTCGATTCGGTGACGGCGGAGTTGCGCCGTCGCGACATCGGGGTCTTGCTGATTGTGCATCCGATCCTGGCGGTGAGGCGCAAGGGCGGGGTGCTGGAGGCGGTGTCGGGTTCGGGCAAGGCGGCGGCCGGGGCGTTGATGGAATCCTTCATGCATGTGGAGATCAGCCGCCAGGCCACGGCGACCTTGAAGGACATCGAGGCCGGCCTGGAGGCGGTGCTGGCCGACGTTCGGGTGGCGGTTGCCGACTGGCGTCCGATGCTGGAGCGGGTGGCGGCTGCGGCCGAGGAGCTGGACCGCAAGCCGGGCCCGCTGGCGGCCGAGGAGGCGGCCGAGGCCAGGGACTTCCTGACCTGGGTCCACGACCACAACTTCGCGCTGCTGGGCTATCGCGAGTTCACGGTTGCCGGCAGCGGGCCGGCGACGCGCATCGCCATCGTCGAGGGTTCCGGGCTCGGCATCCTGCGCGACACCGCCTTCCGGGTGTTCGACGAGTTCGCCGATCTGGAGGCCCTGCGTCCCGAGATCCGTACCTTCGTCAGCCGGCCGCAGGCGCTGATCATCAACAAGACCGACCGGGTATCGACGGTGCACCGGCCGGTGTTCATGGACTCGATCACGGTCCGCCGCTTCGGGCCGAAGGGCCGGGTGATCGGCCAGCATCTGTTCGTCGGCCTGTTCTCGGCCGCCGCTTATAACCGCAGCCCGCGCTCCATTCCGCTGCTGCGCCACAAGATCCAGCGGGTCATCGAGCGGGCCGATCTGCCGCCGGCCAGCCACGACGGCAAGGCGTTGCTCAACATCCTGGAGACCTTCCCGCGCGACGAGCTGTTCCAGGTCACCGAGGACCACCTGTTTTCCACCAGCCTGGGCGTGCTCAATCTTCAGGAGCGCCAGCGGGTGGCGCTGTTTCTGCGCCGCGACGACCTCGACCGCTTCATGTCGTGCCTGATCTACGTGCCGCGCGACCGCTACGACACCGACCTGCGCCGGCGCATCCAGGCGATCCTGGAAGAGGCCTTCGCCGGCACCGCGGGGGACTGGTACACCCAGCTCGACGTGACGCCGCTGGCCCGCGTGCACATGTTCATCCGCACGCGGCCGGGCGCCATCCCGGCCTACGACGTCGACGCCCTGGAGCGGCGGCTGGCGGAAGCCTCGCGCTCGTGGGCCGACCTGTTGCAGGAATCGCTGATCGCCGCCCACGGCGAGGAGGCGGGGCTGGCCCTTTACAAGCGCTACCAGCACGCCTTCGGCCCCGGCTACCGCGAACGCTTCAACGCCGACCAGGCCATCGGCGACATCCGCCTCATCGAGGCGACGCTTAAGGGCGGCGACATCGGCATGAGCCTGCGCCGGCCGCTGGAGGCCGCCGAGTGCGAGATGCGCTTCAAGCTCTACCACCCGGAGAGCGCGATCCCGCTTTCCGACGCGCTGCCGATGCTGGAACACATGGGGCTTCGGGTGATCGACGAGCTTCCCTACGCCATCCGCCCGGCCGGCACCAAGGGCGTCATGATGCACGACTTCGGTCTGATCACGCGGGACGGCCGGCCGATCGACCTCGAGGCCATCCGCGAGAACTTCCAGGAGGCGTTCCTCAGGGTGTGGCGGGGCGAGGTGGAAAGCGACGGCTTCAACGGCCTGGTGGTGCGGGCCGGACTGTCGTGGCGCGAGGTGGTCATTCTTCGCGCCTGCTGCAAATACCTGCGCCAGACCGGCATCGCGTTTTCGCAGGCCTACATGGAGCAGACGCTGCTGGAGAACCCGCGGCTGGCGGCGCTGATCGTGCGGCTGTTCCTGGCCCGCTTCGACCCCCAGGGGGGCAAGGACGCCGGCCAGCGGGCGGCGGCCCTCCAAGACGAGCTCAACGCCGGACTGGAGGGCGTGACCAACGCCGATCAGGACCGCATCCTGTGGCGCTTCGTCAACCTGGTGGCCTCGACGCTGCGCACCAACTACTTCCAGAAGGGGGCCGACGGCGGGCCCAAGCCCTACCTGTCGTTCAAGCTCGACAGCCGGGCCATCGAGGAACTGCCGCTGCCCCGGCCGCTGCTCGAGGTGTGGGTCTATTCGCCGCGCACCGAGGCCATTCACTTGAGGGGCGGCAAGGTGGCCCGCGGCGGCATCCGCTGGTCGGACCGGCGCGAGGACTTCCGGACCGAGATCCTCGGCCTGATGAAGGCGCAGATGGCCAAGAACGCGGTGATCGTGCCGGTGGGCTCGAAGGGCGGTTTCGTCCTGAAGCAGCCGCCGGCGCCGGGCAACCGGGAGGCGACGCTGGCGGAAGCGATCGAGTGCTACAAGATCCTGATGCGCGGGCTGCTCGACATCACCGACAACCTCGAGGGCGGCGCCGTGGTGCCGCCGGCCGACGTGGTGCGCCTGGATGCCGACGACCCCTACCTGGTGGTGGCCGCCGACAAGGGGACGGCGACCTTCTCGGATATCGCCAACGGGGTGTCCCTGGAATACGGCTTCTGGCTGGGCGACGCCTTCGCGTCTGGCGGCAGCCAGGGCTACGATCACAAGAAGATGGGCATCACGGCGCGCGGCGCCTGGGAGGCGGTCAAGCGCCACTTCCGCGAGATCGGCCTCGACACCCAGACGCAGGACTTCACGGTCATCGGCGTCGGCGACATGTCGGGCGACGTGTTCGGCAACGGCATGCTGCTGTCACGCCACATCAAGCTGCTCGGCGCCTTCAACCACCTGCACATCCTCGTCGACCCCAATCCCGACCCGGCCAGGAGCTTCGCCGAGCGCCAGCGGCTCTATGACCTGCCGCGCTCGTCGTGGGGCGATTACGATGCCAAAGTGCTGTCCAAGGGCGGCGCCATCTTCGATCGCAGCGCCAAGACGGTCAAGCTGTCGAAGGAGGCGCAGGCCCGCTTCGGCCTGGCGGTCGACACGGTGACGCCCAATCAGCTGATCAACGCCCTGCTCAAGGCCGAGACCGACCTTCTGTGGTTCGGCGGCATCGGCACCTACGTCAAGGCGTCGGCCGAATCGCACCTCGACGCCGGGGACCGCGCCAACGACGCGGTTCGGGTCAGCGTGCCGGAACTGCGCTGCCATGTGATCGGCGAGGGGGCCAATCTGGCCATCACCCAGCGCGCCCGCGTCGAGTTCGCGCGTCGGGGCGGGCGGCTCAACACCGACGCCATCGACAACTCGGCGGGCGTCGACACCTCGGATCACGAGGTCAACATCAAGGTCCTGCTGGGCGCCGTGGTGGCGGCCGGCGACATGACCTTGAAGCAGCGCAACGCGCTGCTGGCCGGCATGACCGACGAGGTGGCGGCCCTGGTGCTGCGCGACAACTACCTGCAGACCCAGGCGATCTCGCGGGCGACCAGCCAGGGCATCGAGTTCCTGGACGACCAGGCCCGCCTGATGCGCCTTCTCGAACGGGACGGCCGGCTGGACCGCGCCGTCGAGTTCCTGCCCGACGAGGAGGCGCTGAAGGAGCGCTTCGCGGCCAAACAGGGGCTGACCCGGCCGGAGACGGCGGTGCTGATGGCGCACGCCAAGATGTGGCTCTACGACGTGCTGCTGGCCTCCGACCTGCCGGACGATCCCCGGCTCTTGAACGATCTGGTGCGCTACTTCCCGGAACCGGCGCAGGGGCCCTACCGCAAGGCCATCGAGAACCACCGCCTGAAGCGCGAGATCATCGCCACCAGCATCACCAACAGCATGGTCAACCGGGTGGGGGGCACCTTCATGATGCGGATCATGGAGGAAACCGGCATGCCGCCGGCCGAGGTGGCCCGGGCCTACACCATCGTGCGCAAGGTGTTCCTGATGCGCGACCTGTGGACGCGCATCGAGGGCCTCGACACCAAGGTGCCGGCCATGGTGCAGATCGCCATGCTGCACGACATCAACCGGCTGCTCGAGCAGGCGACGCTTTGGTTCCTGCACAACGGCGCCCGGCCGCTCGACATCAACACCCAGGTCGACGCCTTCCGCGGCGGCGTGGCCAAGCTGATGGCGCATATTGACCAGGCCCTGCCCGAGGCTCACATGAAGGGGCTGACGGCCCGGGCCAAGCCGCTGATCGAAAGCGGCGTGCCCCAGGAGGTGGCGATCGAGGTGGCGGCCCAGGTCAACCTGCTCTCGGCGCTCGACATCGTCTCGCTGGCCAGCGCCCGCAAGATGGACGTCATCGCCGCGTCCCGGCTGTACTTCTCCGTCGGCGGCCGCTTGCGGCTGGGCGACCTCCGGCGGGCGGCCGCCGGGCTGGCTTCGGAGACCCATTGGCAGAAACTGGCCATCCGCGCCGTCATCGACGAACTGTTCGCCCACCAGAAGGCGCTCACCGCCCAGGTGCTCGACGCCGCCGCCAAGGAGAAAGACCCCGACAAGGCCATCGGGACATGGGCCAAACGCCACCCCGAGGTCTTCGCCCGCACCGAGCAGATGCTGGCCGAACTGTGGGCCGCCAACGTCGACGACCTCGCCATGATCCAGGTCGCAAGCCGCCAGCTCCGGGCTCTTGCCGCCCCCGCCGGCGCCTAGCGGAACCGGCGTGGCCGACGCCGCCTTCAGGGAAGACGGGCGCGGGGCATCCCCCCGCGCCCTCCTTTCCTGGTGTCTCTACGACTGGGCCAATTCCGCCTTTCCGACGGTGATCACCACCTTCGTCTTCGCCGCCTACTTCACCAGGGGAATCGCCGCCGACGAGGTGGCCGGCACCACCCAGTGGGGCGTCGCCATGAGCCTTTCCGGCCTGGCCATCGCGCTGGCCGGGCCGGTGCTGGGGGCCATCGCCGATCGCGGCGGGCGGCGCAAGCCGTGGATCGCCGCCTTCACCGCGCTGTGCGTCGTCTTGAGCGCGCTCCTGTGGTTCGCGAAGCCGGATCCCTCCTTCGCGCTTTACGCCCTGGTGCTGGTGGCCTCGGCCAACTTCGCCTTCGAGATGGGCGGCGTCTTCTATAACGCCATGCTGCCCGGCTTGGCGGCCGAGGGCCGCCTGGGCCGGCTTTCCGGTTGGGCCTGGGGGGTCGGCTATGCCGGGGGGCTGACCTGCCTGGTGGTGGCGCTGGTCGGCTTCGTGCAGGCCGAAAATCCCCTGTTCGGCCTCGATCGCGACGCCGCCGAGCACGTGCGGGCGACGGCGCCGCTGGTCGCCCTGTGGTTCGCCCTCTTCTCGCTCCCGCTCTTCCTGTGGACGCCGGACGTCGCGACCACCGGCATCGGGCTCGCCGAGGCGGCGCGTCAGGGCATCGCCACCCTGGCCGGCACGCTCCGGCGTGTCGGCGAGTACCGCATGATTGCCCGCTTTCTTTTGGCCCACATGATCTATGCCGACGGCCTCAACACCCTTTTCGCCTTCGGCGGCATCTACGCGGCCGGCACCTTCGGCATGGAATTCTCCGAGATCATCGTCTTCGGCATCGGGCTTAACGTCACCGCCGGGCTGGGCGCCGCCCTCTTCGCCTGGGCCGACGACTCCATCGGCCCGAAGCGCACCATCCTGGTGGCGGTGACCGGGCTGGCCGGCTTCGGCGCCGTGCTGGTGCTGATCGACCAGGTCACGCTGTTCTGGGCCTTCGGGCTGGGGTTGGGGATCTTCGTCGGCCCGGCCCAGGCGGCCAGCCGCTCGTTCATGGCCCGCTTGGCGCCGCCCCATCTGAGGGCCGAGATGTTCGGCCTCTACGCGCTTTCGGGCAAGGCCACCGCCTTCATCGGCCCGGCGCTCCTGGCCTGGGCGACGGCGGCTTCGGGCAGCCAGCGCTGGGGTATGGCGACCATCCTCGCCTTCTTCGTCATCGGCGGCCTGCTGCTGCTGACGGTGAAGGAACCGGCGAACCGGCCCGGCCCCGGAGCCCATCCTTCGACAAGCTCAGGATGAGGTAAACCATTGAATTTAAATAGTAACCTCATCCTGAGGAGCCCCACATTACTCCGCAACCCGACAGATAAGGATAGCCGCGAATGAAGCCTCCGCGTCAGCCCTTGAGGATCGCCAGGAGCTTTTCCTTGAGCTCATTGTTGCCATAGGGCTTGGTGATCAGGCCGATGCCGTCCTCGCCGAGCAGAGAGGCGTCGATGTCCGCCTGCGAATAGCCGGTGGTGAGCAGGACCTTCAGGCCGGGGCGGCGGCGGCGGGCCTCGCGGGCGAGCTCGATGCCGTTCATCGCCCGCGGCATCACCAAGTCGCTGAACATGAGGTCGATTCCGGGCTCCTTCTCCAGCACATCGAGCGCGCTTGGCCCGTCCTCCGCTTCCCACGTGTCGTAGCCGAACAGCCGCAACACCCAGACGGCGGCCTGGCGGACGGCGGGATCGTCCTCGACCACCAGGATGGTGGCTTTCGCCGGGCTTCCGGCATCCCCTCGTTCTCGACTACTCATGATTTGGTTCCTTGGCCGCCGTTGGAAGCATCAGGCAGACGCGGGTTCCCCGCCCGGGTTCGCTCTCCAGGGTGACGGTCCCGCCCGACTGCCGGGCGAAGCCGTAAACCATGCTGAGGCCGAGGCCGCTACCCTCGCCCACCCCCCGGGTGGTGAAGAACGGCTCGAAGGCACGCTCCAGGACATCCGGGGTCATTCCGCAGCCGGTATCGGTCAGGCATATTTCCACATAGTCGGCCGCCGGCAGACTTTCAGCCCCCCCGATCCCCCCGATCTCGTGTTCGACGCGCCGGCGGCCGGCCGCGATGGTCAACCTGCCGCCGTCCGCCATCGCCGCCTTGGCATTGAACGCGATGTTGAGAAGGGCGTTCTCCAGGCCGTGGGGATCGACCTTGACGACGGGCAGGTCCTTTTCCAGCCGGGTCTCCACCTCGATGGTCTCGCCCAGCGAGCGGCGGATCAGGTCGAGCAGGCCCTCGATCAGGGCAGCCGGCCGGACGATCGTCGGATTAAGGGTTTCCTTGCGCGAGAACGACAGCAGCTGGTGGGTCAGGCGTCCGCCCCGCCGGGCGGCCTCCATCGCGTTTTCCAGGAAGATGTGGACGCGGTCGCCCTTGTCGATTTGGCTTTGCGCCAGGTCGATGCTGCTCTGGATGATCTGCAGCAGGTTGTTGAAATCGTGCGCTGTGCCGCCGGCCAACTGGCCGACCACCTCCATCTTCTGGACATGGCGCAGCCGGCGCTCCATCGACTGGCGTTCGGTGATGTCGTGAAAGACCAGCAGAAGGCGCCGCTCGCCGCCGATCTCGATGGTCTCGCCGCCCAGCAGCACGGTGCGCTCCTCCCCGCCCTTGGTGAGGAAGGTGGCCTCGAAATCGCGGATCGAACCATCCCGCTTCAGGCGTTCGATGAAGGCCGCCCGCTTTTCCAGGTCGGCCCAGTTGTGCAGTTCGGCGGCGGTCTTGCCCACGGCCTCGTCACGGGCAAATCCCCACAGCGAGAGCCACATGGCGTTGGCGTCGATCAGCCGGCCGTCGTCGATCTCGGAAATGGCCATGGCGGCCGGGCTGGCCTGAAAGGCCTTGGAAAAGCGCTCCTCGCTCTCGCGCACCGCCGCCTCGGCCCGCTTACGGGCGCTGATGTCGCGGTCGATCCCCCGGTATCCCCGGAACGCACCCCGCTTGTCGAAGATCGGCACCCCGCTGGTTTCCATGAACACCGGGTGGCCATCCTTGTGCAGGGTGACGTTCTCGAGCAGCGAGAAGGGGCGGCGGTCCGACGTGAACGCGGCGAACTCCTTGGCCACGCGGGCGGCTTCCTCGGGCGGCATCAGGTCGAACGGCGTCCTGCCGATCACCTCCTCGGGCGCGTAGCCCAGGAAATCGCGGACCCTCAGGCTGGCATAGGTATAGACCCCGCTATCGTCGATCTCCCACACCCAGTCGGGGTTCTCGGCGAAGGCCTTCAGCCGCTCCCGGGATTCGGCCAGGGCTGTCTCGGCCCGGGCCTGGCGGGCGCCGAGGCGGGTGAAAAGCCACAGCGGCACGATCAGGGAGACGAGGGAAGAACCCACCGCGACGGCGACGTAGCGCCAGTGCGTGGCAGCGGATTCCGCGACGTGGTCGGGGTCGAACCGGGCCAGGATGCGGTCTTCCAACAGGAATTCCCATAGGCCGGCGACGGCGAACACCGTCAGGACGATCAATCCTCCCAGGGCATAGGCCTGACGAGAGCGCATGACGTCCCTTCTTCCCCGTCGCCCGGCGGGCGACCTGGCCGCACCTTTTGGTAGCACAGGCGCCGGCCGGTGTCTCCGGCCGGATGCGGGCGGCCTAGTGGCGGAAGTGGCGCATGCCGGTGAAGACCATGGCGAGGCCCTTTTCGTCGGCGGCCTTGATGACCACCTCGTCGCGCATCGAGCCGCCCGGCTGGATCACCGCCGTGGCCCCGGCTTCCGCCGCCGCCAGCAGGCCGTCGGCGAAGGGGAAGAAGGCGTCGGAGGCCACCACCGAGCCGATGGTGCGGGGCTGCGGCTCGCCCGCCGCGGCCGAGGCCTCCTTCGACTTCCAGGCGGCGATGCGCGCCGAATCGACGCGGCTCATCTGCCCGGCGCCGCCGCCGACCAGGGCGCCGTCCTTGACGTAGACGATGGCGTTGGACTTGACGTGCTTGCAGATGGCAAACGCGAACAAAAGGTCCTTCATTTCCTGCGCGCTTGGCGCCCGCTTGGTGACGACCTTGAGCTCGGTCGAGGTCACGGCGTCGTCGCGGGTTTGCAGCAGGTAGCCGCCGGAGAGCGAGCGCAGCGTCATGCCGGGCGCCTTGGGGTCGGGCAGGCCGCCGGTCTCGAGCACCCGCAGGTTCTTCTTGGAGGCCAGCACGGCTCGGGCCTCGGCGGTGATTTCGGGCGCGATCACTACTTCGGCGAACAGCTTGGCGATCTCTTCCGCGGTGGCGCCGTCGAGCGGGCGGTTCAAGGCGACGATGCCGCCGAACGCGCTGACCGGATCGCAGGCCAGGGCCTTGAGGTAGGCCTCCTTGACGGAAGCCCCCTGGGCGCAGCCGCAGGGGTTGGCGTGCTTGATGATGGCGCAGGCGGTTTCGGCGAACTCGGCGACCAGTTCGAAGGCGGCGTCGGTGTCGTTGTAGTTGTTGAAGCTCAGCTCCTTGCCCTGCAACTGGGTGGCGGTGGCCACACCCGGCCGCGCCTCGCCGCTGACATAGAAGGCGGCCTGCTGGTGCGGGTTCTCGCCATAGCGCAGGGTCTGCTTCAATTCGCCGGCGAAGGCGGCGCGTTTGGGGAACGGCTCGTCGAGCACCTTGGCGAACCAGCCCGAGATGGCGGCGTCGTAGACGGCGGTGCGGGCATAGGCGGCGGCGGCCAGCTTCTTGCGGAATTCCAGCGTGGTGGCGCCCTGGTTGGCCTTCATTTCCTCCATGACGGCGGTGTAATCGGCGGCATCCACCACCACGGTCACGAACTCATGGTTCTTGGCGGCGGCGCGGATCATGCCGGGGCCGCCGATGTCGATGTTCTCGACGCAGGTCTCGTAGTCCGCGCCCTTGGCCACGGTGGCCTCGAACGGGTAGAGGTTGACCGCCACCAGGTCGATGGGGGCGATGGCGTGCTCCTTCATCGCCGCCTCGTGCTTGGCGTTGCCGCGAATGGCCAGCAGGCCGCCGTGGATCTTGGGGTGCAGGGTCTTGACCCGGCCGTCCATGATCTCGGGGAACCCGGTGTGCGCCGACACCTCGGTCACCGGCACGCCGGCGTCGGCAAGCGCCTTGGCCGAGCCGCCGGTCGACAGGATCTCGACGCCGCGCTCGGCAAGGAATTTCCCGAACTCGATGAGGCCGGTCTTGTCGGAAACGGAAATCAGGGCGCGGCGGATGGGGCTCGTCATGGGGATTCCTCCGGAGTGTTCTCAACGATCTTGGTGGACGGGGCGGATCATTGGGCGGCCGCCTTCTCGGGAACGGCGGGCCCGCGGTATTCGGGGACCAGGGTCCTGACGATGGCGGCCACGGTATCGGCATCGGCCCGCCGGCAGGCCTCGGCCAGCGTCTTCACGGTCCGGCGGATCTCGTCGGCGTCGGCCGTCCGGGGCGCCGCGGCCATGACGCCGGCATACTCGGTGGCGACCAGGGCTTCCCCGGAATGGAACAGTTCCTCGTAGAGCTTCTCGCCCGGGCGCAGGCCGACGACTTCGATCTTGACGTCGATGTCGGGCCGGAGCCCGGCCAGGCGGATCATCTGGCGCGCCAGGTCGAGGATCTTCACCGGCTGGCCCATCTCGAGCACGAAGATGCGCCCGGCGTGCTCGGCCTTGGCCGCCCCCAGGGCCGAGGCTTCGAGCACCAGCTCGACGGCCTCGCGGATGGTCATGAAATAGCGCGTCATCTCGGGGTCGGTGATGGTCAGCGGACCGCCGCCGGCCAGCTGGCGCTGGAACAGCGGTACCACCGAACCGGTCGAGCCCAGCACGTTGCCGAACCGCACGGTGACGAAACGGGTGCCGCCATTGGCGCCCCGTTCAAGGTCGAGGGACTGGCACACCTGCTCGGCGATGCGCTTGGTGGCGCCCATGACGTTGGTGGGGTTCACCGCCTTGTCGCTGGAGATCAGCACCATCACCGCCACCCCGGCGGCGCGGCAAGCCTCGGCGACGTTGGCGGTGCCGATGACGTTGGTCATCAGCCCCTCGAAGGGGTTGATCTCGACCAGCGGCACGTGCTTGAGCGCGGCGGCATGGAACACCAGCTCGGGGCGGGTTTCGGCCATCAGGGAGTCCAGGCGGGCGCGGTCGCGCACGTCGGCGATGACGGCCTGGCGGGCGAGGGCGGGGTGTTTCTCCCCCACTTCCAGGTCGATCTGGTAGAGGTGGTATTCGGAATTGTCGAGCAGCACCACCTGGGCCGGCCCGAAGCCGCACACCTGACGCACCAGCTCGCTGCCGATGCTGCCGCCGGCGCCGGTGACCAGTACGCGCCGGCCGGCGATCAGGCCGGCCATGGCATCGCGATCCAGCGGCATCTGCGGGCGTCCCAGCAGGTCCTCCACCGCGATCGGCTTGATCTCGACCTTCTCCTCGATGTCCGCCTTGAAATCGGTGAGGCTGGGAATGCGGGCCAGCGTCATGCCGAGCGCGTGGGCCTCCTCCAACAGCTGGCGCACCCGGGCGCCGTCCGTCCGCTCGTCGGTCAGCACCAGGCGCTGCGGGCGCCGCCCCCGCTCGGCCAGCCGGCCGACCACGGCGGCCATCTCGTCGACGGTGCCGATGACCTCGATGCCGTGGATGATACGCCCCACCCGCGTGATGTTGCGTTCGGCGACGATGCCGACCACCTGATAGGCGCCGCCTCGCTGCCGGGAAACGGCGCGGATGAACAGCTCGGCGCCGTCACCGGAGCCGACCAACAGGACCGGAATGCGCTGCAAGCCCTGCCGGTCGCGGTGAAGTTCGATGCGGCCGTCCCGATACAGCCGATAGAGGAAGCGCGGTCCGCCCAACAGCGCGATGAGGACGAACCAGTTGATGAACGGCAGCGAGCGCGGCAGGCCGTCCAGGCGCGTCCACATGAACATCACCGCCAGGAAGACCAGGATCACCAGGGTGGCCGCCCGGGTGACGGCCAAAAGTTCGTTGAGCGAGGCGTAGCGCCAGACACCGCGATAGAGCCCCATGACCCGAAAGATGATCGCCGCGATCAGGGTGAACGTCACCGTCCCCTGGATCAACAGCTCGGTCGGGTAAAATAGAACGATGTCCCCGACCCTGAGGTAGATGGAGACGACAAACGCCGCCGCCGCCATCACGAGGTCGTGGGCGTAGGCGATGGTGCCCCGGGAAATCCTGGTCAGCATCGGACGGTTTTGTCGAACTCCTCAGCGGCGGGAAGGCGGCCGCTCCCGGCCGCCGTTTCGCGCAGACCTTCTACCACGGAGAACGGCGGATGCCACGTGCGATTTTGGCGATTTCGCGGCGCGGCGGGCCGAACGGGGCGCGGTTTCGAACGGTCAGGAAACCGGCCCGGCCGCCGCGCCGGCGCCCCGCTTGAGGAAGACCAGCAGGGCGGCGACGACAAGGACGGCTGCAGCCAATGCCGGCCCCTTCCATCCGAGGACAGCGGCGGCTGCCAGGAAGACGAGCAGGGTATCGACGACGAGCACCGAGGCCGATACACGGGCGTGGCTGGCGCCCCCTTGCGCCGCCTGCTGGTAGAAATGCTGGCGGTGCGCCCGCCAGACCTTTTCTCCCCGTAGAGCGCGGCGTCCCAGGGTCAGCGTGGCGTCGGCCAGGTAGTAGAGGGGAAGGATGAGGGCGGCGACGGCTTGCCCATGGGCGGCCGTCGTCAGCAGCAGCCAGCCGATCGCGAAACCCAGCGGCACGCTGCCGACGTCGCCCAGGAAGATGCGGGCCGGCTGCCAGTTCCACCACAGGAAACCCAGCGCCGCCGCCGCCAGGGTCAGGCCGAAGGCCGGCAGCATGGGACCGAGCCCGGCCAGGACCGCCACCACGGCGACGCCGGCCCCGCTCGTTGCCGCCTCGACGCCGGTAATGCCGTCGATGCCGTCCATGAAGTTGAAGAGGTTGATGTACCACACCCACAACAGGCCTGCGGCCAAGGTGTCGAGCGGCCCCGGCAGCAGGCCGCCGAAATAGGCCCCGGGCGGCGGGACGGCCAGCAGGGCGGCGGCGACGGCAACGGCCTGCCCGAGCAGGCGCCAGACCGGCGGCAGGTTGTTGAGGTCGTCGACCCAGGAGAGCGCGCCCAAGCCCAGCGCGAGGCCGCCAACGACAAGGGTCGGCGCCAGCGGCGCGTCGCCCCATGCCGCCACCGCAATCCAGGCCGCGGTCAGCACCGGCACCACGGCCCAGCCGCCGCCGCGCGGCGTCGGCACCTGATGGCTGCTGCGCTCGTTGGGATGATCCAAAATGGCGCGGCGGCGCAGCATGGCGAGCACGAGCCGGGTCCCCGCCAGCACGGCGGCGAGCACGACAAGACAAAGAGCGGCGAGGGCCATCGGCGACATGGGCCGGACTGTAACGCGAAGCCGGCGTTCCGCCACGGGGAAAATGCACCCCGGGGGCCGCCCCGGTTGACAGGAGTCATCGGGGCCGATAGAGCTTTCGCGGTCCGGAACGAAAGAAACAACAATGACCCAACCCCGCATCGCCGTGATCGGCCTGGGCTATGTCGGCATTCCGCTGGCCGTCGCCCTGGCCCGCCATTTCCCGGTCATCGGCTACGACATCAAGACCAGGCGCGTGGCCGAGCTCAAGGGCGGCGTCGATCGCACCGGCGAGGTCGATTCTCCAGTGCTCCGGGCCTCCTCGATGACGCTCACCGACCGCGCCGCCGACATGGCCGGCGCGGAGGTGTTCATCGTCACCGTGCCGACGCCAGTCGACGCCGACAACCGGCCCGACCTCGGCGCCGTGTGCGCGGCCTGCGAGACGGTGGGGGGCGTGCTGGCCAAGGGGGCGATCGTGGTGCTCGAAAGCACGGTCTACCCGGGAGTGACCGAGGAGATCTGCGGGCCGATCCTGGAAAAGACCTCGGGGCTCGTCTGCGGGCGGGACTTCTTCCTCGGCTATTCGCCGGAGCGGGTGAACCCGGGCGATCGCACGCACACGGTCGAGCGCATCACCAAGGTGGTGTCGGGGCAGACCCCGGAAGCGACCGAGCGATTGGCGGCGATTTACGGCGCCATCACCGAGGGCGGCGTGTTCAAGGCCCGCGACATCCGCACGGCGGAAGCCGCCAAGGTCATCGAGAACGCCCAGCGCGACATCAACATCGCCTTCATCAACGAGGTGACGCAGATCTTCCAGAAGGCCGGGCTGTCCGTCTTCGACGTGCTGGCCGCCGCCAACACCAAGTGGAATTTCCTCGACTTCAAGCCCGGCCTGGTCGGCGGGCACTGCATCGGCATCGACCCCTTCTACCTGGCGCGTTGGGCCCAGGACATGGGGCACAACCCCGAGATCATCCTGGCCGGGCGGCGGCTCAACGACGGCATGGGCGACTTCGTGGCCGAGCGCATCGACGCCCGGCTGGCCGACCTGTTCCCGAACGGCAAGGCGGGCGAGGTGCTCATCCTCGGCCTGACCTTCAAGGAGGACGTGCCGGACCTGCGCAACTCGCGGGTCGTCGACATCGTCAACGGACTCACCCGCCGCGGCCACACCGTCAGCGTCCACGACCCCATGGCCGACGCCGACGAGGCCAAGGAGTATTACGGCGTCGACCTGCTGGCCTCGCTGGATGGCGTCAAGGATCGCGCCTGCGTGGTGGGCGCAGTGCGCCATCGCGCCTACCTGGGCTTCACGCCGGAGGCGCTTGGCGGCTTGGTGCGCCCGGGCGGGCTCATCGCCGACGTCAAGGGCCTGTGGCGCGACATGGCCCTGCCCCAGGGGCTCCATCGCTGGCAGCTGTAAGCGGCCGGCCACCGGTCAGGCGCGGTTGAGCCGCCACTTGACCAGGGCGCCGTGGCCGTCGAGGCGGCCAGACACCAGGATCTGCCGGCTCCGGCGGGGCGTTCCGTCACCCAGATAGACGCTGTCCTCCAGCGACACGGTGCCGCCGTCGGTGCGGAATTTCCAGCCGTGACCCGCCGCGGTGCGCAACAGGACCCCCGTGCCTTCCGTCAGAAGGGAGGCCTGGATTCGCGGGTGGAGATGGAAGCGGATGGCGAACGTCCTGCCGCCTGGGCCGTTCAGTTCGTCCTCGCCGCGCACGTCTTCGCCGTCGGCGGCCAGGAAGACGGCGCGCCGGTGGATCAGGCCGAACGGCCGGCGGTAGCCGTCGTGGCTGGCCTCGATCAGCAGGCTGCCGTCGAACTCCCGACGCCCGGTGCTGACGTCGGCCGGCCGCCGGCCCAGGCCGCCGTCTTTCAACAGATCGGCCGAATTGACGTCGTCGACCACCAGCGTCGAGTGGGCGGCGGTGGCCCTGAGCGCGTTCAGCCATTGGGCTTCGGCCTCGGGATGGGCGCCGCAGTTGACGACGATGCGCTCCCGCCCGACACTGAACTCGAAGCTCAAGGTGCCGGCATGGGCCGTGCGATCGGCCCCTGGCGGCGGCGGCGGGCCGGCGTCTACGATGGCGACGGCGCGGCCGGCCGCCAGCCGGTGAAAACCGGTATGCGGCGCGCTGGACAGCGGCTTGCCCCGGGCCCGGGCCTGGGCGAACAGGGCGTCCAGGCGTTCGCGCTCGCCTTCGTTGCCGCCGTTGAAAAGGGCGAGGCAGCCGTCGCCGTGGCGGAGCGCCCGCAACAGGGGCGGCATGCGGTCGATGGCGCCCTGCAACCAGTCGGGGACGTCCTGGTCGCCGGCCAGCAGCAGGGCCCGGAGATCCAGGCAATCGCCGAGGACGTCGGCCTGGATGGCCGGGCAGCGCTCGATGTGGCCGCCGTCGGGCCAGACCTGGCGGGCGATCTCCTGTTCCAGGGCCCGCATCGTGGGTTCGAAGTGGCGCTCGAACCCCGGCAGGGTAAGCGCCGCGTAGCAAAGCCCCTTCAGCGCGCGCAGGCTGCGGGCGTTGGGCGCCCGCCGCCTGACCGTGCGCCGCAGGTGGCGGGTCTGGGCCGCCATCGAGCCCAGGAGGCGGGCCGTGAACGCGGCCTCGGCATCGCCGGTGAGGAAGCGGAAATGGCTGAGCCAGGCGATGAGGCGCTCGGCCACCACGTGCGGGGCCCACGCCCCGGTCCGCCAATGGCCGTAGTGCGTGAGCCAGCCGTCGACGAGGGCGCGGGCGCGCGGCGCCGCGTCCTCGCCGCCGCAGGCCCGGAGATCGCGGAGCCAGACGAAGCCGTGAAGGAAATCCCTGGCCGGCCCCGACAGCTCGGGCGGCAGGGCGTCGAACCCGGAAACGGCGAGGTTTCTGCCGGCGAAGGGGAAGCGGCCGCCGACGATGCGCGACCCCTTCTCGCGGTCGCCCGACCACAGATCGGGCGGCACCATCCTGAGCGCCCGCGGGGTGCGCCCGCCGAGGGTCAGGGGATAGAGCGGCAGCGAGAACAGCCACTCGGTGACGCCCCGTCTTGGGGTGCCGATCCACCGGGCGCGGCGCGACCCGCCGTCCTGTGCGCTGTCCTTGATCGCCATCTGCTCCATTCCGCAAGCGGTACGGGCGGTCGTGTTCCCTGGCGCTGCGGATGGTGCCCCAATCGCCACGGCTCGGCAAGGGGCGGCGGCAGGTTTGCCGGGGGTGACGTCAATCCAGTTCGAAGGCGTTCTTGTAGTCGAGTGAGAGGGCGGGGTCCTGGTCTTCCTTGGCGAGCCAGCAGTTGCCGGCGACCAGCACCTCGATGTCGGTGCCCATGAAGCACCGCCACGCGTCCTCCGGCGTGCAGACGATGGGCTCGCCACGCACGTTGAAGCTGGTGTT
Organism: Rhodospirillales bacterium; assembly: GCA_014859895.1. Classification (GTDB taxonomy): domain Bacteria; phylum Pseudomonadota; class Alphaproteobacteria; order Rhodospirillales; family Shumkoniaceae; genus Shumkonia. The sequence continues at coordinate 5,991 of JACZKS010000141.1, read as the reverse complement.
GACGATCACCGGGCAGCCGGTGAGCGCCTTGAAGGCCGAGATCAGGGCGTGGTATCGGGGATTTGTGTTGGCGTGCACGGTCTGAATGCGGGCCGAATAGTCGACATGGGTGACGGCCGGGATTTCCGAACGTACGATGTTCAGCTTTTCGATGCCGAAGAGGGCCTTCTCGGCTTCCGTCATGGCGCGCCGCCGCTCCTTCTTGACGTCGGCGACCAGCAGCATATAGGGGCTGTCCCCTTCCAGCTCGAACCAATCGGAGACGTCCTCGCCGAGCACCGAGGGAGCGAAGGGTCGGAACGACTCGCGGTACTTGACCTTGAGATTCAGCAACTTCTGCATGGAGGACGAGCGGGCGTCGCCCAAAATGGAGCGGGCGCCCAAGGCACGCGGGCCGAACTCCATGCGCCCCTGGAACCAGCCGAGGGCCTTGCCGTCGGCCAGCGCCCGGGCGGCGGCCTGGAGGGTTTCATCTTCACCGAGCACCGAGAACTTGGCTCCGGCGGCCGCCAGACGTCGTTCGATCTCGGCCTGCCCGAAGTCGGGCCCCAGGTAGGCCCCCGCCATCGCGTCGCCGCCGCCATTGACCGCGCGCGGCCGGCCATGAAAGCGATGATAGGCGGTGAGGGCCGCGCCGAGGGCGCCGCCGGCATCACCGGCGGCCGGTTGGACCCACAAGCCGTCGAACCGGCCGTCGCGCAGGATCTTGCCGTTGGCCACGCAGTTGAGCGCGACGCCGCCGGCGAGACAAAGGTTGCGCTGCCCGGTTTCTGTGGCGAGATGCCGGGAGGTGCGCACCATCACCTCCTCGGTCACCGCCTGGATCGAGGCCGCCAGATCCATGTGCCTGGGCGTCAACGGCTCGTCGGGCCGCCGGGCCGGGCCGCCGAACAGTTGGGCGAATCGCCCGTTGGTCATGGTCAGGCCGGTGCAGTAGTCGAAATAGGACTGATCCAGGCGGAACGAGCCGTCGTCCTTGAGGTCGACCAGCTTTTCCAGGATGAGGTCGCGATAGCGGGGCTGCCCGTAGGGAGCCAGCCCCATGACCTTGTATTCACCGGAATTGACCCGAAAGCCGGTGTAATACGTGAAGGCCGAATAGAGCAGCCCCAGGGAATGCGGGAAGTGGATCTCCTTGATCATCTCGAGGCTGTTGCCCCGCCCGATGGCGACCGAGGCCGTCGTCCATTCGCCGACCCCGTCCATGGTCAGGATCACGGCTTCCTCGAACGGCGAGGGATAAAAGGCGCTGGCGGCGTGGCTTTGGTGATGCTCGGCGAACAGCAGGCGGTTCTTCCAGTCGAAGTCCGGCCCGTGCTTGCGCAGTTCCTTGTGCAGCAGGTCCTTCTGGAACAGCTTCTCGCGCAGCCACACCGGCATCGCCATCCTGAACGACGCGAAGCCCCTTGGTGCGAAGGTCAGGTACGTTTCCAGCAATCGTTCGAACTTGAGGAACGGCTTGTCGTAGAAGGCGACGGAATCGACCTCCTCCAGGCCGACGCCGGCCCGTTCCAGGCAGAAGTCGACGGCGCGGTGGGGAAATCCGGAATCGTGCTTCTTGCGGGTGAAGCGTTCTTCTTGGGCGGCGGCGACGATCCGGCCGTCCTCGACCAGCGCCGCCGCGCTGTCATGATAGAAGGCCGAAATGCCGAGCACCCGCACGCGCCGTCTTCCCTAAAAGACGGTATAGATGAACGGAGCGACGGCAGAGCCCTGGCTCAACACGATCAATCCGCCGAACGCCGCCATCACGACGATGACGGGAAGCAGCCAGAATTTCTTGCGTACCCGCAGGAAGGTCCAGAGTTCCGCCAGAAAAGCCATGTCTTACTTCCTAGAACTGGTATTTCATGCTGTCGGGGGCCGGCCCGGGGGGATCGCGGCGAATCCAATAGCTGGGCGCTTCCGGCTCGAATCGCAAGTTCATGGGGTCCTTGCCGAAAAGACGCATCAGCCACCCGGTCGGGGTGACCGTGGAAAAGAAGATGAGGCCCAAAATCAGCGGCGTGACGATCCGATGAAGCAGCCCGCCGAAGCGGAACCACAGCCGATTGGCCGGCCGCAGCAGGCGCGGCGCCGCGAGGGCCGCCAGCAGAATGCCCCCCGCCACGGCCAGGGCCCAGATACGAACCCCGCCGTCGCCCACCAGCGGGAAAAGGCCGATGATGGCGAAAACCACCGCGAAGACGATGCCGAACGACCGCTCGGAGCCAACCTCGACGGTTTCGCCCCGCTTCAAGTTCTCGTGAAAGGCTCCGGTTTCCGCCACCCCATCACTCCATCCAGACGCCGCGTGTCTATCGTATCTCGGTCGGGCGAGTAAAGGCCGATTGCCCGCACCCGCCCTACAGGCGGCGCAGGCGGGCGGCAAAGAAACCGTCCATGCCGCCTTCTTGTTCCATGTGGAAGGGAAATGTGCGCAGATCCCCGGCCTCGGTGATCAGCTCGGCCATGCCGCCCACTTCCCCGGCCGCCACCGGCTCACGCGCCACCGGCGCGCCATTGCCGATCAGGGCGTCGATGCGCTGCGTCCCTTCCCCGGGCTGCAGCGAGCAGGCGCAGTAGACGATCAGGCCGCCCGGCCGCACCATGGCGACGGCGGCTTCCAGCAACGCTTGCTGGAGCGGAGCCAGGGCGTCGAGATCGCCGGGCGTGCGCAGCCAGGCGGCGTCGGGGTGGCGGCGCAACGTGCCGGTGGCCGAGCACGGCACGTCGAGCAGGAGGGCGTCGGCCAACTCGTCTGGCCGCCAGGTAACGGCGTCGGCGATCACCGTTTCGACTGGCAGTTGGAGGCGGTCCAGGTTGGCGCGCAGGCGGGCGACCCTGCCCTGGGCGCGATCCACCGCGATCACCCGGGCGCCGGCAGCGGCGAGCTGGGCGGACTTACCTCCCGGCGCCGCGCAGAGGTCGAGCACGGTCTTTCCGGCGACCGGCCCGAGCAGGCGGGCGGGCAGGGCGGCGGCGGCGTCCTGCACCCACCAGGCGCCCTCGGCGAAGCCGGGCAGCGCCGGAATCGGGCCGTGCGGGTGGAGCCGCACGCTGCCGGTGGCAAGCACGGTGCCGCCCAGCACGCCGGCCCAATGGTCGGGATCGCCCTTGACCGAGACGTCGAGCGGCGGTTCCGCCAGGTGGGCCTCGGCGATCCGCCGGCAGGTCGCCTCGCCATAAGCCGTGCTCCACGACTCCCACAGCCAGTCGGGCGTATTGAGGCGGGCCGCGTCCTGGGCGTCGCGCAGAGCGAGGCCGCCCTGGGCCAAGCGGCGCAGCACGGCGTTGACCAGGCCGGCGTAGGTCGGCAGGCGGCGGGCTCGGGTCAGGCTGACGGCGGTGTCGACGGCGGCATGCGCCGGGGTCTCGAAGAACAGGATCTGGGCGGCGCCCAGGCGCAGGATGTCGGTTACGGCGGCGGCTTTCGGCGGCAGCGGCCGCTCCACGAGGCCGGAAAGAAGGGCGTCGATCTGGCCCTTGCGGCGCAGCGCCGTGGCCGTCAGGTTGCGAACGAAGCCGCGGTCGCGGCCTTCCATGTGGGCCAGATCGGTGTGCCCGTCCAGCGCCTCGTCGAGGCCGTGGCCGCGCCTGAGCACGGCACCTAGAACGTCGAGCGCCACGGCGCGCGGATCGGCCGGCGGCCGGGGCTCGGGGCGTTTCCTCGGTTTCGGATGCGGCCGGCGGTCGGGGGGCTTGGGGCTCACCGGGGGCCTCGCGTCGCCGCCTCGGGCTCGATCAGGGCGACGCGGGCCGGCGCGCCGTCGCAATCCTTGAGTTTGAGCGGCATGCAGACCAGCTCGTAGGAGCCGGCGGCGATCCCCCGCAGATCCAGCCCCTCGACCAGCACCACCTGGGCGGCCAGGAGCGAGCGGTGCGTTACCCGGCCGGGTTCCTGATAGCGCTCGATCGACAGGCAATCGATGCCGATCAGCCGGATGCCGTGCGCAATAACCCATTCGGCGGCGGCTGGCGTCAGGGCCACGAAGTCGGTGCGGAAACCCTGGGCGTAGTCGTTCCACAGATCGGAATTGCGGGTCTTGACGATCAGTCGCGTGGTGCCGGGGGCGATGGCCTTGGCCTCAAGATCCTCGGGCCCGATCTCGGCCAGATCGGGGAAATCGACGACGACGCACGGCCCCAGCAGGACATCGAGCGGGATGGCGTCGACGCCGGTGCCGTCGGCGATGAAGTGCCTGGGCGCGTCGACATGGGTGCCAAAGTGCACGTGGGTGTCGAGGCGGGACAGGTTGTTGACCGCCCCCTCCTCCATCTTGCGCAGGCGCTCCAGCGTCGGTTCCGGGGTGTTGGGAAAACGCGGGATGTCGGGCGTGAAGGTCAGCGTGATGTCGTGGATGATCCGGCTCAAGGCAGCCTCCCTCGCGGACCCCGCCGCGTCGGCCTCTCAGGGCATCCTTTATCGCGCCGCGGCGGCTTTGCCAACCGTTGGCCGCGGCGCCGGCGAAGATGGGGCGTCTGGCGCCCGCCGATTTGCCGTTGCCTGGGGCCGCCGTTCGGGGCATTTTGCAGGGCCGGCCGGTTTTCGGGGCGCGTCCGACCGCCCTTTCGCCCGGATAATGCTGGAGAGTTGCCACTCCCATGGTAAGGGACCTTCTCGGAAAACTGCTGCGGCCCTCTTCGGGGGCCGAGGAGGCCTCCTCGGAGCCGCCGATGAAACGCGTCGGCCCGGTGGCGGCCATCGCCCTGCTCGCGGAAATCGAGGGGCCGGGCGGCCGCGAGTTGACGGCGCGCGTCGCTTCCTCTCTCGATGTCTGCCCCGGCATCGAGGTCCGCCTCGCCAACAAGCGCCTCCGGCTGCCCACCGACGGCACCTTCATCGAGCGACTGGCGGCGGCCGGCGCCACCGGGCGCGCCTGGCTGGCCCAGGAAGGCGCCGACGTGATGATCTGGGGCGAGACGACCGGCCTTTCGGGGGGCGCGGTGCTGCGTTTCGTCCCCGCCCTGCTGGATGCCGAGGGCAAGACCGGCACGTTTGGCCTGGCGGACGCGCTGGAACTGCCGGCCAACTTCGGCGGCGAGTTCGGCGAGATCCTGGGGGCGGCGACGGTGGCCGCCGCCGTTCCCGTCAAGCTGGGCCGCGACGAGACGTTGGGCGCCGTGCTTTCGAACGCCATCGCCCGGGTCAACGGCTTCGTCGAATCGCCGCCCATGGGCCTGACGGCGGCGCAGAGCGCGGCCATGCTGGCCTGCCTCGGCAACTGTTTCGCCGCCCTGTGGCGGGTCAACGCCAAGGACGTCCACCTGGAGCGCGCCCAGCGCATCTATGGCCTGGCGCTGCATTCCTGCGCCGGCCCCGAGCTGCGCCTGACGCGGGCCATGATCCAGAACCACCTGGCGGCGGTGCACGAGGCCAAGGCGGCCAACGACGCCGACCCCGCCCACCTGGAAGAGGCGGCCAAGGCCTACCACGCGGTGGCCGCCGCCCTCGGCCCGGCCGAGCATCCCGGCGACTGGGCCTTCGCCCAGACCCGCCTCGGGCTGGTGCTCTACCGCCTGGCGCTCAAGCGCGACAGCGACGCCGCCCGCATGCAGGCCTCGGTCAAGGCCTTCGAGGCGGCGCGCGACGTGCTGGACCGCGACGACTCGCCCGACCGCTGGGCCGAGGTCACCAACCAGATGGGGGTGGCGCTGCTGGCCCTGGGCAGCCAGGTCACCGGCACCGAGGCCCTGGAGCGCTCGGTGGCCTGCTTCCGCGAAGCCCTCGACGTGCGCCGCCGCGACGCGGCGCCGCTCTTGTGGGCGCAGACCGCCAACAACCTGGGCGCCGCCTCGTTCGCGCTGTCCAGGCGCAAGACGGTGCCCGGCCTGCTCGAAGAGGCGGTGCGCTGCTTCGAAGGGGCGCGCGAGATCTACCTGAAATACCGCCAGCCCAAGGTGGTGGCCGTCATCGAGAAGAACCTGGCCCGGGTGCGCGAACGCCTGAGCAAAGGCGGCAAGGGCGGCGGCCATTCCCCCCGCCGCTCCCCCCGCCCGCGCAGGTAGGCG